>JAJDXV010000001.1 GCA_022823085.1 Candidatus Poribacteria bacterium | reverse complement strand
TTCAATTGTACGATTTGGATCATGGTTTTGCTTTACATATGTGCCCGTTCTTAGGAAAGATCGCGAGCGCAGCTCGCTCCTACAGAGGAAGACGTATCCATATATATAAAGTGAATAGGTACAATTGAATGGCCCTGTCTCCTTTTGACAAAATGCTTGAAAAATATTCGGGTTTGTGGTAACTTTTACCTAATACCCTCAGCTTTGTAAAAACAGTAACACATCTGACCCATTTTGTCAAGTTTAGAAACATATCTATTGAGGAGAAATTAAAAAATTCGTTTTGAAAGCTGAAACAAAAGCGCGCAGCCTGCAACAACGGCGCAGGCGACTCTAACGCGAAAACCGTCAAAGTCCAAATTGCCGTTACTGCTCCGCAAGGAAAAATAAAAAAATGGAACTCGGATTTTTCACAATGCCTTTGCATCCACCCGGTAGTGATACGACTAAGACATTAGACGACGATCTTGAGCAGATGATAGTCCTTGATGAGCTGGGCTACAAAGAAGCTTATGTCGGTGAGCATTTCACGTTTACGTGGGAAAATATTCCGTCTCCCGATCTTTTTATTGCAAAAGCGGCTGCGATGACAGAGAACATTATTTTCGGTACAGGGATTACGTGTATGCCGATACACAACCCTGCTGTTGTTGCACATCGTATCGCGCAACTGGACCATCAAACGCACGGGCGGTTTCATTGGGGAGTCGGTTCAAGTTCGACACCGAGCGATGCGGAAATGTTCCTGGCAAGCGAAGACAGGCGTAGAGCAACACGAGAGGGGATCGATGCTGTCCTGAAAATCTGGACGGACCCGGAACCCGGACATTACAAGAGCGATTTTTGGGAATTCAAAATTCCCGAGTACCGTCCGAACATTGTGAGTGTTCACATGAAGCCGTACCAGAAACCGCATCCGCCAATCGCGTTGGCAGGGTCTTCCGCGAAATCGGACACATTGGTCCTCGCAGGAGAACGCGGTTGGATTCCGATGAGCATTAATCTCGCACCCGTTTCGGTTATCAAAACACATTGGGACGCTATGGAAGAGGGCGCGGAAAAAACTGGTTTATCACCGTCTCGTTCTTCGTGGCGTATTGCACGCGAGGTATACGTCGCTGATACCACCGAACAGGCGCGCAAAGAGGCAATCGAAGGCACACTCGGACGTGATTTTCGGGATTATTGGTTTGCACTCTTCGGATGGGAGAAATTCAAGATGAATCCCGATATCCCGGACGTAGAGACGTGTCTGGAGTATTTGTTAGACACCTTGTGGATTGTCGGGAGCCCGGATCACGTTGCGAATCGGTTGCGTGAACTCTACGAAGAAGTCGGCGGTTTCGGAGTCCTACTCGCTATGGGACACGAATGGGAGCCGAAGGAACAGTGGCTAAACTCAATGACACTCCTCAAGAATGAGGTGATGCCACAACTCGCCGATTTGACGTAGTTTGCAACCGACAGAAAGTATGATTTCTGGTTGCATGACGTCTCAATCATTTCACATCATTCCGATGCGCGTGGTGTGAGAAGTAACGTCATCCGCCGATCTTCAGTGAGGTATCGGTTGACGACACTGGCAACATCAGCAGCGGAAATATCTGCGAATGCACTTGCAAGCTGCGATAAGGTATCACCATATTGGTATTCAAGCAACCCCCACTGTAAACCCAGGTTCCCGAGCATCATAGTTTCTGTCATACCGGCAGGTTTGTGCTGTTGCATTACCATCTCTATATCCATGGGGGCACTGAATTGCTGGGAGAGTGCTGGAGCAGTCATTGCAACCTGCCAATTGTTCTCTGGCTGTTTTAGTTGGTCTATCAACTGTCCAATCCGTTGCTTAACTTTTTCTATATCTGAATCTGGCTTGAGTGCCGTGGTGATGTATAGATATGTCTGTTCAGGCGTGATGAGATCTACACCGGAAAAAATGCTACCTGTCAACTGCTTTAGTTCCGAATCCATCATGAGTGCCTGATTCAAAAGCACATTCGCCACGAAAAATGCAGGGTAGTTTTTATCTGTTGGGTCAGGAATCGGGTATGTTTGCATATAATGCGTTACGTTCACATCCCAAGTCGCGCGCCGATTTTTTTCCACTGCGGGTGTTGTTGCACTCGGAAGCGTGTTAGCAGTTAATTTAATTTCCCCGAGTTGTTCTTCCATCGCTGATTGCAATGTTTCAGGTTCGATGCCACCGATGACACATAAGAGTACACGATCTGCGTGGACCAAGTGGCGGTTTCTATACGCTTGGAGTTCATTCAACTCGGCGGATTCAATCGCGCCGCGCATCGCTATATCGGTCTCACCATGCCGAAAAACTTGGTTCCACGCTGCCATGGCGAAGAGCCCGGTATGCAGATTATTGGTAACAAAGTCGAGTTCACTCAAGGCTTTGGGCAATTCTTCGGCTAAATCTGTCTCTGAAAGCGGTGAATCGGACAGCCATTTAGCTTGCAATTCTAAACCGTGCTTCCAATTGTCCGTTGTGCCTATAAAGTCCAGATGCATCCCGTGGTGTGTTGTTTGTCCGTTACGTTCTACATAGTTGGTGATGGGACCCGTAGTTCTTAATACCAAATGCTCAATCAGATGGCTCCATTGTGTCTTTGCTTTTCCATCGGTAACAAGTCCGAGGGGCAGGTAACTGAAAATACATACATCTGTGGAATCTTCAACGTAGAGATTGACAACTTGGATGCCGTTTTTTAGTGTAAAGCGTGTCACTTCGGGCGGTGCAGCGGAAGCGAGAGAAAAATTGCCAAGGAGGAATAGTACCACGATGGCGTGTTTAATTCTACAGATCATCTTTTTTACCTCCAAAGATTAGGTCTTCAGACATTGAACGAAAATTGATAAAACGAAACGATTGTTTTACCCATTGATTGTCTTAAGACGTAATTTGGGTGCAAAAAACGTGCATAATCTGAAAAAAAATGAAAATTTTGGGTTAGATTTGGCAATAGGAGAGATCGGAGACGAGATATTTTGCTTAAAAATAAGTTTCTAACTTTGCACGCGCGTTCAGGACCCCTTCAACGATCGGTTGCGGTGTCTCCACATTCAATCCCAAATAGATAAGCATGATTTCTTCGGTGTAGCCGACACGCGCTATCTCCTGACAGATGGCACGGAAATCCATCTCCGGTCCCCAGAACGGTTCGCTGCCTGTTCGTGAATCGACACCGCAGTTGAAATAGACATTGCACAACCGATCCGACAACGTACGTAAGGCAACAACCGGATCGTCTCCGGCGAGATGGAAATGGTAGGGACTGTAGTAAAAGCCGAAATTTTCGGAAGGGATCGCATTGAGGATTTGCTGCGTGCGTTCAAGGTTGTAGGCGAGACTTCCTTCGTGTGCGTAGAGCGTAAGCGTTAGATTGCGTGCCGCTGCTTCTGCCGTGATCGCTTTGAGATGACCGATAATCGTGTCAATCTCGCGAGCAGTGGCGGTTTCGTTGCCACCACTCGCGATGCTGACGATTGGAACGGAAAGCCTTTGTGCAGTGTCGAGAATCGAGATAAGTGCTTCAGGTCCGTCTGGCGCGTCAACCCGCACCGTACTTAGCAGAGATTTGAAACGGATGCCGGTCTCTTCGCGCAGTTCAGCGACCGTCTCGGCTGCCAGATCCGAAAAATGGGGCTGCGCGAGTTCAATAGCGGATACACCACCTTCGGATAACTCGCTCACAAATTCCGTCAAATCGAAAGCAGAAAATGGAAGGGTACTTGCACAATAGGTTCTCATAATTTTTACCGCCATAGTTGTCAATCTTAGAAAAAACTCATCATGGCATTGTAGCATTGTAGGTTGGGTTGAGCGAAACTGAGCAAGCAATATGGGGCACACAAGCACATTTTAGCACCGTACGGCCTCATATAAATTAGGACTATAGCGAAACCCAACGGAAACTACCGCCATGTTTTTAGTTTCATACAAAGAGCGTTGGGTTTCACTGTTTTCTTGGATGCCTAAGCGGTTTTGTTAGATTTGATGGGTTTTAGCATACCAACATTTGATTTTCAACACCGTTCAACCCAACCTACTGCCGCTTTTCTGTTATAGGGTTCTCTTGCTGACCGCTGATGGCTGACCGCTATTTCCCCATTTCCTTGAGGGCAGTTAGACAGCGTTCTACAGACTCAAGTGGCGGGTAAGCATCGCTTTCATACTCAACGATATACCACTCTGTGCCACCGGTTGTTTCGCAGATACGGAAGATCTCATCCCACGGGACACTGTCCTCACCGATAATAGGACGGAAACCGGCGTGTCTATCTGTCTCACCTATTGATTCGTCATACGGCTTGAGGTGGACTGTGCTGGCGCGTCCGGGGTATCTTTCCAGAATGTCGACAAGGTCGGCGCCACCAGACAACGCATTCCCCATATCCAGCTGCATCACAACGCCTTCATTCGTGTTTCCAAAGAAGGTGTCCCACTGAATCTCGCCGTCCATAGGTGAGAATTCGGCGTGGTGATTGTGATATCCGGTGACCATACCGTGCGGTTCAAGTTTGTCGGCGAGTTCATTGAAAACATCTGCCAACTTCAACCAATCTGCTCTTGACTGACGCAGTTCACCCGGTATACCGGGGACGATGATATAACGGTTTTCCAGAACCTTGTTGAATTCAATGGTTTCGGCGAGCGTATCCTCTTGGACGAGATTGAACGGTGTGTGCCAACCGCAGCAGACCAGACCGAACTCGTCAAGATAGCCTTTCAATTCTTCGGCAGGATGTTGCGGAGGACCGGCAAATTCAACGCCTTCATATCCCATCTCTGCGACCGCTTTTATCGTGCCGCGGGCATCCTCCGCTAACTCATTTCGGACAGAAAACAGTTCTAAACCAATTGGTACTCTTGACATAATTTTCCTTTCATGTTTTTTGTAGGTGTGAAACGATGTTGTTCTAACTTTATGGCAACATTATAGGATAGATGTATGTGCAATTCAACCTAAATTTACGGGTATTCAGTTTTCTATTTTGGTTAATGTAATCTATGAGATGTTTGTAGGATTATACTAAAGTTTGGACGATATTGTAAATTTATGCTGCCTCGTCAAAAGGCAGGGGTGTATCGTCTTGAAAACTCACCTTATAGTAAAGCACAAAAATAAATTGACACTCCACAATAACAATACCACACTGCCTGATTGTAAAGGCTGGGTCACCTAGTAATCGTTCAACTTTGAACTTGATGGTGTTTTAGCCGTTGGTTATCCGTAGGGTCGAGGTTCCCTCGTCCGATCCTAATCAGACACCCTATAAACTCAACATTGAACGACTACTAGCCCTTACGGTCGACCGCGCGTCCAAATAATTGTGGGCTTTACTATAATATTCTGTGAATTTGTTTTTTGTTTCAACTTGGCATAAAATGCCGCCACCGCCATTTGCGGAGATAAGCCACCCGTAAACCTTGTGTAAGTTTCTTCGGAAGATACCAATGAATGCCGAGATGCTCACAGACCTCCTGAACACTTATCACTTTTTGCGTCGCCTCCCGTGTTGTGAATATCAACTTCGTGAGACTTGCTGCAACAAAACTCAGTTGCACGAACCGATTGATATTTTTCCGAGATTTCAGGCGATAGGTATCAAAGCCGAAATGCTGTTTGACATCGCGAAAAGCAGTTTCTATTTTCCATCTTTGCTGATAGTATTCGACGATCTTCGGGATTTCAAACGTCAAGTCTGTTGTAAAGACGCAGATACTTGGTTTGCGAATCACTTGATTGATAAAGTTCCGTCAAGGTTCGATTGCCTCTATTAGCGATGAACCCGAAAATAAACGCTTGGAAAAGCACGAAGTTTTGTTGACTGAATAAATAACGAAAATCTGATAGAATATCCCCTAAGCAGAAAAGGAGGTTCATTTTTTAGCATCCTTTCACAAAAGTAATTTGTTCAGGACTTACGCAATTTTGACTGTAGCTTGTTCTGTTAGCTGAGATTTCTCGGAAAATACAGGGTTCTGGTGGAAACCCAAACTACCTTATTTTTGTCTAATAAGTGCGGGAACCCATATCGTCTTTGATAAGACACAAACCCGCACACCCATTGAGAAAATAACACCTCAAAAGGTGGCAAAAAACTTCTACACACCTTTGAAAGAAAAAGGAAACCAAAACCACGATTTTTATCGCTTTTACCAGCACAAAAGATGCCTTGAAAAAGTTGATGCCCAGTTATGATAAGGGTTTCAAAGGTCTGGTGTTGTGATTTGAGACCTTTTGCCCCTCTTGAAAGCAGATAGACACTGGGATTGATGGTCTCCTTTCATTGATCAACTGGATCCCAATGTGCTTGGACAAAAACAAGGAAACTAACAGTTT
>JAJDXV010000026.1 GCA_022823085.1 Candidatus Poribacteria bacterium | reverse complement strand
GGTATTCAATTGTACGATTTGGATCATGGTTTTGCTTTACATATGTGCCCGTTCTTAGGAAAGATCGCGAGCGCAGCTCGCTCCTACAGAGGAAGACGTATCCATATATATAAAGGGAATAGGTACAATTGAATGGCCCTGGATTCGCTCATTTTCTTATTTTTCCATAAAAAATAGATGAAGTCTGACTGCGTATATGCTATAATAGTAGCGTACTGGCACGATTATGGCCGGTGTTTCGTAGCGGTAAAAATCTTTTGACATACCGCGCTTGCTATGTTATGCTAAGAAGCAATTTAGAAGCATTCTGTATTTTTGACCAAGTTGTGTAGTAGAATACTCTGAAAGGGATACTCAAAATGAAAAGTCCGAGCGACCAGTCTATCTATGTTGTTGCTATCTGTGGTAGCCTACGGGAAGGCAGTTCGACACACGCTGCGCTCCAGATCGCGCTTTCCGGTGCCAAGGATGCCGGTGCTGAGGTTGAAATGCTTCGGCTCAGCGAGTACGAACTCGTTTTTCAAGGTTCCGTCGCGAACGAAGCTGACTATCCCCGCGGCGTGTTCAGACTACGCGAAAAGGTGAAACGCGCACACGGTATCATCCTCGGTTCTCCAGAATATCACGGTGGTTTCAGTGGTGTCCTGAAAAGTGCGCTCGATCTTATGGGGTTTGATGAATTTGAGAATAAGGTCATCGGACTCGTCGGTGTCTCCGGTGGACGGAAGGGAGCCGTAAACGCCCTCTCTATGTTACGCACGGTCGGCACTGCACTGCGCGCTTGGGTCGTTCCGAAAGACGCATCTATTCCGAACGCATCGCAGGCGTTTGATGCAAACGGTAATTTGCACGACTCGAAGTTAGCAGAACGTGTCAAAGCCGTCGGAAAACAGGTCACAGAGCTCGCCACACTTCAGAATTCGGTACAAATTTAAAAAATCAACACATTAAAACAGATAGAATTTGGCAGGTTCGATGAACGCAATACACAACTGGAACGCATGGATCGGCACAGACGAGGCAGGAAAAGGTGATTATTTTGGTCCACTCGTTGTCGCAGCAGTCTACGTGGACGCAGATTTCCTTGAAACTTTATCAGAATTAGGCGTCGCTGATGGAAAAACCTTGTCAAATCGTCGTATCCGCAGCATCGCCGAATCAATGCGCAGCGATTATGCGCAGCATATCGTTATCGTAGAAAAGATGCCGATGGAATACAATTCGCTCTACGATACGCTCCGGAGACGCGGCCAAAACCTCAACCATCTGCTTGCATCACTCCATGCCGAAGCGATCCACACATTAGCAGACCGAGTAGACGCAAAACATGCCCTCATTGATAAATTTGCTCAGGACAAGCTTATTATACAGCAACTCACCCAACGTGGTATTCCCCCCGCATCACGGGGAATAAAAATAAAACAGGTAACCAAAGGGGAACGTGATATCGCTGTCGCCGCAGCCTCTATCATCGCTCGCGACACTTTTCTGACTGGAATGGATACGCTATCCGAAACTTATGAGATTCGTTTACCGCGAGGTGCATATCAGGTGGTGGAAGCAGGTAAAGAATTCGTCAGGATGCACGGCAAGAAAGCGTTAGGAGAAGTCGCGAAACTCCACTTTAATTTAACAGACGTTGTTTGTGCTTCGTAAACGCCGCCAAAAGTACAAAGAGAGTGTCCCGATCTTGTATGTGCTTGCTAAACGTTTTGTAACACGAGAAAATTATGGAAGAATTGTTCAGTATTCATTACGCCGAGGTTGGACTCAAAGGAAAAAATAGGATTTTTTTTGAGAAACGCCTCGCGAACAACATCAAACTTGCCCTCCGCGGTACAGGGTACGCAGAAGTTGAACGGCTGCACGATAGGATTCTCGTGCATCTTGGGCAGCACGCCAATATCGCCGAGATTAAGAAACACCTACATCAGGTCATGGGGATCGCGCATTTCGAGATCTCCTGCCGGACCGAACCTGATATCACAGCGATTAAAACAGCGGCACTGCGACAAATCCAAAGACACCCTTGTGAATCTCTGAAAGTTGAAACGAGACGGGCGGACAAGACCTTTCCGTTAACCTCGCCAGAGGTGAGTGCCGAGGTTGGTGGCTATCTTATCAAAGAGACCGGCGCACGTGCCGATATGCATAACCCTGACGTGACCTGTTGGGTAAAAATAACGCACAACGCGGCGTATATCTCTACAGAGAAAATCCGGGGGATTGGCGGCTTACCGGTCGGTGTGAGTGGTAAGGTCCTCGTTATGTTGTCCGGCGGGATCGATTCTCCTGTCGCCGCGTGGCAAATGATCAAACGTGGCGCGAAAGCCGTCTTTATCCACTTCTATAGCTACCCATATACAGACAAGGCTTCTTTGGAGAAGGTTATTGAAATTGCTGAAATCTTAGCGGCATTCAACTATCGGAGTACCGTCTACCTTGTACCATTCGCCGATCTTCAGCAGACCATTGTTGCCGAAACACCGGCACCGTTCCGAGTTCTGTTGTATCGGCGGATGATGACACGTATTGCACAACGCGTTGCTGCGACGGTCGATGCGGAAGCTCTCGTTACAGGTGAAAGTCTCGCACAAGTCGCCTCACAGACGCTCACGAACCTCCGAACCATTGAAGCGATCGCTGAAATCCCTATCCTCCGTCCGTTGATTGGTGAAGACAAGATTGAAATTATTGAAAAGGCACAAAGGATAGGGACTTATGATGTATCCACGCGTCCGCATCAGGACTGTTGTTCGCTTTTTGTGCCGAAACATCCTGCGACTCGCGCGTCGTTGATTGCGTTGGAGAACGCAGAATCCGGTTTAGATGTAGACGCACTGGTTGAAAACGCACTGAACAACCTCGAAAAACAGATTATAGATTGAGTCCACTTGATAGGAAACCATAGACGCGTTTTCTTTTCAACGTGTGAAACCGATCGAAAACACGACAACATGTGCTTACACAAATGGCTTCTGAAAAAATCCTGCTCATTCGACTCAGCTCCCTCGGTGATGTTGTCCTTACAACGCCCGCGATTCGTGCTGTTCGTACCCATTTCCCCGAGGCATATATCGCGATGCTTGTCGCCAAACAGTCAGCAGATGTCCTTCGTGAAAACCCACATCTCAATGAAATAATTACATTTGACAGACTGGCGAAAGACAAGGATACCGGTGAAATGTTGCGGGTTATCCGTCACCTACGGGAACGGAAACTCACCGTGGCTATTGATCTGCAGCGGAAGTTTCGCACTGAATTGCTCATGTATTTCAGTGGTGCCGCTGAACGTGTAGGGAAAGGAAGACTCTGTACCGTCCGGGTCCAAGAACAGGGGAACAAACACGCAACAGCACACTATTTCGACCTGTTACATGCCGTTGGGATACCAGCATCGGATCAACGGTTGGAGCTATTCCTTGCTGAATCTGAACGCATAGACGCAGCAAGCCGGCTTGACACCGCCGGCGTTAGTGAAACGGCTTTAAAGGTCGGACTTTTTCCAGGTGCTGGATGGAAGTTACGCGAGTGGATGCCTGAACGTTTCGCTGCTATCGGTGACAGACTTGTGGCACAGTTCAACGCTAACGTCTTGGTTTTCGGTGGACAAAAGGAGACAGAACTCGTGCAGACCGTTGGGGACCTCATGGACGCACCTGCAATCCCGTTTGCCGGTAATCTTCAGATTCGGCAGTTAGCCGCCTATATTGAGCAGTGTGATCTTTTTCTCACTAACGATACCGGTCCGATGCACATCGCTGCAGCAGTAGGGACACCTACAGTGTCTCTATTCGGTCCCGGTAATCACATCCGCTTCCAACCCCTCGGCACAATGCACCAAACTATCCGCCACGCCGTGCCGTGCAGCCCGTGCAAACAGTTCACCGATAAATGTAAGGACAACATCTGCATGAAAGGAATTGCGGTAGATGCGGTGTGGCAGTCTATCTCTCACGCCTTGCAGCAGTTGTCCTAAACCGGTAACATTCACGAAAATGTCACCGCAATGTTATTGCCTTGCAACTCCTGCCTGTTACAATCTTAAGTTGTCAGAAAAACATCACGCAATACACTTACACCAAAAGGAGATTCGTATGATTTACAAACAATGGAATTTCGCTGTTTTAATCGTTATCTCAATTTTTTTCTCGGTTGGAAACGGTATAGCAGCAAATTCAACCGCAACCGGCACTGTATTTCTGGATACAAATGGCAGCCAAGTAAAAGACGACAACGAAAAGGGATTGCCTGGCGTTCGCGTCTCTAATGGGCAGGATATCGTCCAAACCGATGCCGACGGGCGATACGCGCTCGCGGTCACTGATGACACTATTATCTTCGTTATTAAACCCCGTGGGTTTATGACACCGGTTAACGAAAATCGTCTCCCAAAATTTTATTACATTCACAAACCACACGGTTCACCAGATGGACTGAAGTATGCCGGTATCGCTCCAACGGGACCATTACCGGAGTCGATTGATTTTCCCCTCACTGAACAGTCCGAACCGGATACCTTCAAGGTACTCGTCTTCGGTGATACACAACCCTATAACATGCAAGAGATTGAGTGGTTAGCACACGATGTAGTTGAAGAAATTATTGGAACGGATGCAGTATTCGGAATCAGCCTCGGTGATTTGGTAGGTGACGACTTAAGCTTATTTCACCCACTGAACGAAGTAATGGCTACCGTTGGAATACCATGGTACAACGTCCACGGTAACCACGATATGAACTTCCTTGCCACGGATGATCGGTACGCCGATGAGACATTTGAACGTGTTTATGGTCCTGCCTGCTATTCTTATGATTGGGGACCTGTCCATTTCATTAACATCGACAATGTACACTTTTACCGCAATGCAGAGAACAAGCCGCGCTACGCCAGTGAGGTTGGAGAACAGCAGTTGACGTTCATTCGCAACAACCTTGCTTTTGTACCGAAAGATCAACTTATTGTGCTATCCTTTCATATTCCGTTAACCGAAATGCGTGATGTCGATAAATTAATGAATCTACTTGGTGATCGCCCCCACACTTTATCCCTGTCAGCGCACACGCACTTCCAGCGCGATGACTTCGTCGGACCAGATCACGGTTGGCACGGCGATGCTCCACATCATCACCATAATCACGCAACCACATCAGGTAGCTGGTGGCGAGGGGCACTTGATGAAGTCGGCATTCCACACACAACTATGCGAGATGGAGCACCAAACGGGTATGGCATCTTCACATTCAGCGGAAACCAGTATTCAATCCGGTTTAAGGCTGCTCGCCGTCCAGCAGATTACCAGATGAATGTATGGACCCCTTGGGAAGTCGCGTCAACAGAAACCCACAATACAGATATTATTGTTAACGTATTTGGAGGTACGAAACGATCAACAGTTGAATTCCGTCTCGGTGAAGTCGGGGAATGGGAACCGATGACCTATATGCCTCAAGAAGACCCATACTATAAAGCACTCAAGGCACGAGACAATACGAACCACCTTGAGCGGAAACTGCATACCGCCCTTCGAGAAACAATGAAAACACAGTTGAAGGAAGACAGCGAACTGCCACAACGGGGAAATGCAATTAGTGGAGTCGTAAAGTCATCGCACATCTGGCAAGCAAAACTTCCAGTCAGTGTCCTCAAAGGAACACACGTTATCTACGTCCGCACGACGGATATGTTTGGTCAGATTTTCACGGGGCGGCGAATCATCCGAGTGTACTAACCCATTGACCCTCTCCATCCTAAAGAATGGAGATTTTTTAGGATAACAGGCAGGACTTACGTACAACCTGCCTACTCAACAATGACAGGAATAGATTAGGTCTATTCTCCCTGGCCTGTCGAAAAAAAAGGAAGTGTCGGAAGGTCTGTACTTGGAGAGTTTATTAGAGAGACAAGATTCCGCCCTCAACAAGCATCGGTGCCCCGGTCATATATCTCGATTCATCAGAGGCTAAATAGACCGCTGCCCAAGCGATGTCTTCAGGCTCACCGATGCCCAACGGGTGCATCTCTCTGATTTCTCTGTTTATCGCTTCTGGGTCCGGTTGCTTCGATAGGAATTCTTGGTAGAGTTCCGTGTTAATCGTGCCAGGACAGAGGCTGTTAACACGGATGTTGTCTTCGGCATACCGGACCGCCATACTGCGTGAAAGATGTACGATGGCGGCTTTCGAGGAGGTGTAAGCGGGGTGCATCGGAAACCCGACATAAGCAGATTCACTCGCCATGTTGATAATCGAACCGCCCCCAGCTGCACGCATCAACGGAAGGATCGCACGAGAGACGAGATAGATACTTTTCACATTGACGGCGTATTGCCGATCCCAGTCCGCTTCAGAAATCTCTTCTAATTCACCAACGACAGCGATACCGGCATTGTTAAATAGTACATTTGGTTCACCCAGCTCAGAGGTGACACGCTGAACGGCAGTTTCGATCTGTGCGGCATCGGTTACATCGCACTGACAAAAGACAGCACTGCCACCAGCGTCTTGGATCTGTTGTGCGGCCTGTTCGCCGCGTTCGGCGTTGAGATCCCATATAGCGACAGACGCGCCTTCTCGTGCGAAAAGTTCGGCACTCTTCGCACCGATGCCTCGCGCGGCACCTGTGATAACAGCAATCTTATCTTTAAGTCGGTTTGCCATGCGGATCCTTTTTATATACAGATCAATTACATTTGCAAAGAAATCTCAGAAAGGCATTGAAATACTAATCTCTGCGGCGTGGTTGTGCGCAGGTTTTCCCTTGACAACGATTTCAACTTGGCAATCCAGTTTCCTGATTAACAAAAATAGGAATTCAATAGAAAAGTCATCAAGTCGCCCGTTTAACAGTGCTGTAATTTCAGATTCGCCGATCTCTAAAAGATTGGCAGCCTCGTTCCACGTCAGCCCACTTTCAGTTATAATACCATTAATTATTAAGGCAAGGCGGGCTTTCGTGCGATATTCCTCGGGGTTGGGAAATCCTAAGTCTTGGAATACATTACCACTGCTTTTTTCAACTTCAATTTTTTCCTCTGTCATTTTCTTTCTCCTGTTGTGCAAGTGTCTTTGCCGTGCTCAAACGTCTACGGATAAGATCTATTTCTCTCTTCGGAGTTTTTATTCCGCGCGTTGATTTCTTCTGAAAGCAATGCAGAACATAAATCAGGCTGCCAAGATTCACTACGTAAACCGCCCGATAAGTATTTCTAGCATAATCGCTCACAATTTCACACACACCTGAAAATCCTCTCAAGGGCTTGACTTTGTGAGGCGTTACACCGGACTGCACACCTTCCAAGGTGTAACCGATTTCCTGCTGCACGCCGCCTGGAAATTCTAAAAGCCGATTCTTGGAATCTCCCACCCAAAAAAGATCTCACATCCGTTTATCCTGCATGTACATAGTCTAACAAATCAGATGCGATTTTGCAACACCTTTTCCAACAACATTGTACCTACGCGACTTGAAGGATATTCTGGAAAGTAAAAGGCAGACTATAATTCTTGGAGGAGCGATACCCACCGTTCCCAGGCGGCTTTGGTGGCGGCTTTATTCGCTGCGTCAGCATCTTCGCCCATCCCGCGCCGCAAAAAGGCATGTCCGACACCTTCATAGATAACAGGTTCGTAGGTGACATTTGCAGCATCCGCAGCCGCTTTCGTCGCATCAATCGTGGCATTAATACGGTTATCGCTTTCGCCATAAAAACCGTATATCGGTGCTGATATTTTTGGGATGTCTTCCGGTGCTGCAGCGCGACCGTAGAACACGAATCCAGCGGCTATTGTATCAGAATGGACAGCGTAACTGAAGGTTTGTCCACCCCCCCAGCAAAATCCTGAGACTGCTACCTTTTCGTTGGTTGAGGGGAGTTCTCGGACATATTTCTCGACGGCATCCAAGTCGGATGCAACTTGTTCGGCAGGAAGTTCTCGGATCGCGCGTCGGACATCATCACCGGACTCGAAACTCTCTGTACCGCCACCTTCGGGGCCCATACCGGAAAGCAGATCGGGACAAATAGCAACGAACCCTTCAGCCGCAAGTCTATCTCCGACAAGCCGGATCCAGTCGGTTAACCCAAAAATTTCGTGGATAACAATAATTGACGTAGCCGGTTCTTTCACTTCTGGATAGACGATAAACGCGTTGACAACCCGCGAATCAGCAGTCGTGATTTTAACCCATTCGCCGTGGCGCGGTGATTTTTCGAGTTCCACCTTTTCCTCAGCGGCACCTACGTTAGTGACAGCGAAAAATAGACCTGTAACAATGAGGCCGACCATAGCGGCACTGAATATTTGCATAGCTACTCCTTATTGAACGTTTGCTTTCTTGATAATTGATTCCACGACCTTCTGCATTTCGGCGGTAGGGATTTCGCCGAGCAACATGAAATGGGTACCTGAAGTCGTCCACCTGAAAGCGTCCGTCTGACCAAACCGATGTTTAGAGACAGTTGCCCCGCCAATGTCAATCTTAGTTGCGTCTCGTTGTTCTCTCGGATTCAAACGTGGTGGTTTGCCTGTCTTTTCAAAAAGTGTGAAATTCACCAATCCATCCGTATATTCAAGAAAAACGCTGTTTTCTCTCCTTTTGATTTTCCGAACACCGTGCAACTGGAATCCCGGCGGCACATATTCAGGTTGGACAGGTGCCTTTTTGAGAATCTTTTCAGCTTCAGTGAGCGAGCTCGGTTGGCTGCGCCGCTGTTCCGTTCTAATAGCTTTTTTAATAGTTTGCCACTTAGCATCAACAGATTTCGCATTAAAACTGATCCGAGTATAGACAAATATCTCGCGTAGCACGCCATCAGCATCATAATCTTCCACCCGCAGAATAACACCGTTTTCACGGGCGAAAAAGATACGTTTTGTCGGCCTACCATCGAATTTAGGACTGATGATTAAAAGGTCCGTCTCATGGTTTACGATTTTTTCGTCTGACGGACGATGCTCTAAGTTATAATTTTGTCCAATCAGTTTAATCGCTTCTTCGGAAAATGGGATTCTTACCTCGCGCCATTCGCTCCGTTCTCGCCAACGGTTATTTCTGTCGTTCCCATCGCGTTCCCTTCGCCTATCATTTCTTTCATGTTCTTCTCTACTGCGCTGGGCACCGGGCGGCCTCGGTTCACCTACGACAGATAGCAGCTTCCTATAAGAGGCAACCCCCGGAACATGGATGACGTGTTCTTCAAAAGTCCTTGTGCCTCTCGGCGAAGTGGAGGTCCGCAAACTGGCACCGATATAATGGACTGTACGTTCCGCTTCAACGATACGTTCGAGAACAGTAGTATCAGCGAAAAGTGTATGGGGGCCCCACAGGAAGACGACAAAAACTGTGAACCAAAGCGGGGAGCCTTTAAATCGCAAACCTCTATGGGGGATTAGATATTTATGTGTTCGCATAAGTTTACCTATCAGTCGCCTGCTGGAATATTAAGGGTCTACATTTTCCAGGTAGAGGTCAAGGAACAGTTCCTCAGTCTCGCCGATGGATTCTATAGACGAAGATTCCTCACCCAATGATCTGCCGACATTTGATTTCAACGGGTTATCTGTAAGTTGTTCCGTATGGAGTCCGAAATAGAAGTCGAGTGTCTCATCGTATTCCGGTGTGTTCGGTTGGAAGTAGAGTGCGCCAAGAATCAACGCGAGCGTCAGAACAGCCGTCGCACACGCCGTTACAGGACGGAAGAACCACCGACCCAAGTCCGGGACCCATTTTCCTATATCTCCGAACAACGGTGTCCGCGTGGATTTCTCGATATCTGCTTCTGCTGCTTGTTGTTCGTGTATCTTTGCCATCACTGTATCTTTGATGGATGCTGGAGCCGGATGTTCAATATGCTTGACTCGCTCACGATTCTCACGGAACGCTAACACCATATCGGAGCATTCGCTGCAGGCGTGCAGATGCGTTTCCATCCGAGCGCGCTGAGCCGGTGCTAATTCGTTATCAATATAAGCCGATAGTTCATCTTGAAACTCCGCATGTATCTTTGCCATCACTGCATCCTTAAGCGACGACGGAACGGGACGCGAAAGGTTGGCAACCATTTGACGGTTCTTCTGGAACGCTGACAGCAGTTTAGCACACGTGTCACAGGAACGCAGATGTGCTTCAACCTGTTTCTGCCTCTTCGAGCTTAATTCGTTATCAATGTAAGCCGATAGTTCGTTTTGAATGCATTTGTGCTTCATATTTTTTATCAAGAGTAGCAGTAACACGTGTTACCACTCAACTCGCTCCAGTTCTGCTTTTAACGCTTTTCGTGCCTCATGTAAACGAGATTTGACTCGTCCCAACGTGCACCCTAAAATTTCTGATATTTCTTCGTAAGACAGATCCCGCAATTCTCTGAGCACCAGAATTTCTTTGTGGCTCTCTTTAAGTTTCGCAAGCGCAGCATGAACGATATTTTTTTCTTCCCTTCGGAGTGCCTCATCTTCAGGTGTTAATGTATCAAGTGGCACCCACGGTTGTGAGTCATCAATTTCTGTCGGATCAGTTTTTCGACGTTGGTATTGGTCAATATGATTAAGACATTTGTTTTTTACAATACGATAGAGCCATGTCGAGAATCGGGATCGGAACTGAAATTTCCCGATGTTCTCCCATGCGGAGAGGAAAGCGTCTTGCGCGACATCTTCGGCATCCTGGTGATGACCGAGTATACCGTAAGCGATGTTGTAAACCCAATGTTGATACTGAATGATAAGGGTCCCCATCGCATCAGCGTCACCTTTTTGACAGCGCAAAACGATCTCACGCTCCTGCGCGCTATCTAATTCTTGTGTGTTGTCGATATCTGAATAAGTTTGCATAGCAGCTCTAACGGTGGCAACGGACATACTTTATTCTCCAAACCGCGTGATAAAGGGAATGCTTCTCAAATACGGAACCATTTAATGATCGTGATGTTCAAAATGCTGCAAATACAGGCAGCACACCGATTCGCAACAGCTAAATGAAAGCGAACCACCTTCTTGATCAATTAGACACACGAAAAAATAAAAGGTTCGTATTGTTTCATTTTTGCATATTCTCTTTACCCGGTGTAGTTTGAAGAGGCTTGAGGGTGCCGCTCCCATTCGGCCATCTACCGAGGGCGACGTCCTTCTCCTGTTTCTCAAACACTATCTGATCAAGCACCTGATTCCCGTGTGCATCCGCATCAACGAGCATAACAGTTTCGCCGTTGCGAGACAGTTTAAAGTTCGCATGAAGCCCGGACTCGGCATCACCATCTTCGTCTAACCACACAAGGAGATAACCGTGGGCGGGAATTGTGGTGTTCTCAGGAAATGCCCATTTCTTGAGATTGTCAATCTTGTCTGTCAAGTACATGCCGGTGAGATTCACTGTGTTGTCGGTGAGATTGTGCAGTTCAAGCCAATCTTCGTATTGTCCCTGTGGATCCATAAGACTCTTGGTATTGGATGCCATGAGTTCGTTGATCACAACAGGACTCCCTTTCGCAACAGCGATGTTGACTCGGTATTGTGCCGCACCCTGTTCCGCATGTGCAGGTGAAAAGGTCGTCGTGCCGTGTGTCTCTACCGCACTCGCTTCAACGTAGTAATGAACTGTTGCCCCGGCTGGAAAATCCGGTAGCTCCCCAACAAAACCGTCCGATGTCTCGGTCATCTCAACCTTGTTAAAAATGGTGCGCTGCTCCGTACTATAATATAGGAAAACCGAGTCCACCGCAACCGATTTATCAATTATCGCTTTAATCGAGACAGGTTGATTGGCGAGCGGCGGCGTTTCGGCTACGATTTCAACGGAAGTAATCTTTGGTGCCGGTTTGTTGAGTTCCGAATGATTACGCAGAAATTCACGTCTTTGTGTTACGAAAGACGCAAGATCGGCTGGTGCCCTGGTCGTAAACTCCTGATAGCTGTAGAGTTTTTTGTTATCTTGCTGTACTTCGGTATCAATGCGTGCCATATATTCATTGACAATCGGGTCTAATACCTCCCAATCGAGCCATTCATCAGCAACGGTACGGATATGTGCGAGATAGCGAGCGCGCCACTCCGGGTGTGAAAGCAGTCGTTTGATAAGCGGGCGGGCCGGGTTATTTTCGTGTGTGACAGGCGAGACCATCCCATCCGTTACGCTACCCCAGGACCAACCGCCACCTGGACCCCCGCCCCTGCCACCACGCGCACGCCTAAAACTTTCGTTGTTATCGTGTGGCACAAGTTGGAATCGACCGTTGACATCCTGATATATGGTGTAATCACCACCTTTGTGGATGTAACTATCATCATCCATAAAAACGTTTGAAATAGCAAGTTGCCACAACACTTGATCGATATTAAGCACGGAAGGCAGCTTTTCAATAAGTTCCGCATCCGGTGTTGTGTCGTCAAGCAGTTTACAGAGCGCGATGAGGTCTTCCCACGGATTTTCAGCATCTTTGGTTTTCAGTTGATACGTCTCTTGATACGCTGCAGGGTTGTCGCCGAGATATGTGAGCGCGCCGCCTCTCTGGGGTCCTACTTTCCAACGTATACCGCCTCTGGTATCAAACCATTCCGCCAGAAAATCTTTATTGTATTGCTGCAGATTAATATAAACCCCCCAATTTTCACCATTGATGACCAATTTAACGAGATTCGCTTTCATCGCCGGGATGTAGTCGCGCGCGATCCGATTGTAAAGCACTTCGCGTAGGAAGGAGGCATCAACATGTCCGTTAAGCAGATTGAGTGTTTTGTAACCGTAGAGGCGTTGACCGTCTTCACCGTAATCTACGGCAATGTTGAAGGATTTTTTCTCTGACCCGACCGTAAAGTATGAAGAACTGCCCCGGAAATGGACACCCACTTCCCGGTATACCGCTCCGTCAACGATTAAATCGGCAGGCACTTCAATATCGGTGCGATAAAACGCTGTCATCTGTTCATACCAGTTATCGTGATGGAATCGGAGGTAGAGGGTGCGCAATGTTTCGGCATTGTAGAGTTCCGGTGAACCTTCAGGCACAGCGTTGATGCTCGTCTCAACATCATGTTGGACATTGTTCTGTAAGTCTTCTGCTGGTATTCGTGCAAGATTCCCGCCGCCGCGTGCATTCAGTGCTGCTTCCCGCTCGGTACCGGTTAGTTTCCCATCTTTGTCTGTATCGAATTGGTTGACCAATTTTTCTGGTGCCCGCGGACCGCCGCGACCTCTACCAAAACCACCCGGCGGCATCCCGCCGCGCCCTCTATCTGGCGGTCTAAAATTCTGATCAGGTCCTATATTGCGTCCCATCCGTTCAATATCTTCTCGGCTCAATTTGTCGCCTGTGAATGCCTCCAAACCCGTAACGCGTAGCATAAGATCACTTTCTTCAGTACTCAACGCGCCGTCGCTATTAAGATCAAACCGTTTCTGTTCATCCGAAAGTTTCACCGATTTCTCACCGTTTTGGTTGTCTTGAGCATCAGCAGGCATTACTATCCAACTAATGACGATAAACGTAAAGACTGTTATCACTTTAATGTGTTTCATTATGTTCTTCCTTTTAATTTTAAACGTGCCTGGTATCGCGAAGTTCGGATTTCCCGAACCTATTGCGTTCACTTTTTATCTATTTTTACTTCTGTGACATTTTCAATGCTTGAAAGTTCATTAAAAAAAATAAGCCACGCCTGCGGATTCGCCAATTTGACCCGGAACGTTAGTTCAACTAACTGTGATCTTTTTACCCGTTGTTCGAGTAGACGTTCGTAAACGAGATGTTTATTGAAAACAGAACGATAAAGGGTTTCAGCATCCTGATCGGGTGGAAGGCAGAATTCCAAACTAAATTCGTTGTTGTTTCCGAAATGTTGATGCCAGTGATAGATCGCAAGAATAATGACACCAATAAGAAAAGTCGCCAAAATAGCAACCGACGGGTTTCCAGCACCGACAGCCATACCGACAGCCAACGCATAAAAGACGAAACCGATGTCGCGCGGGTCTTGGATAGCAGTCCGAAACCGAATAATAGATAACGCGCCAACTAAACTAAACGCACGCGCAATACTATCACCGATGATTACCATCACGACTGAAATCAGCATGCATAGAATAATGAGCGTATCGGTAAAAGATTTTTGCGGGATACCGCTGTGCGTCCACTGGTAGATGTTAACAATAAAAATACCGAGCGCAAACGAAAGTAGGAGTCTAAGAGCATCAGCGCCAAGCGTTACAAATGGAGGTAATGTTAAAAAATCGAATAGTGTGTTCATTCAAATTTACGTGCCAATTGAAGATTTATACGCAGTCTATCATAATTTGACAAATATGTGGACAAATTGTTAGAAAATTGTCTATATTCCCCTAACAAAAGGGCGTTACGGTTAAATACCGCTTCAAATACAGTCTTAAAATGTGGAAAAATAAGGCAAGATGTTTATCTGTTTTCAGGTTTTTCGTCACGAGATATCAGGATACCGACAAACACCCCAGAAAAGACCAGAATCGCGAGGGCATAAGGTGCCGCTTCGGCGAACATCGCTTCTGTTGTGTAACTCCAGACGTTGAGCGCGAGCGTTTCATATCCGGCAGGAGATAATAGAAAAGTGAGTGGAAGCTCTTTCATTGTTGCAAGGAAAACAAGGGCGGTGGCAGTGAGCATGCCGCGTATCAGGACAGGGAAAAGGGTCCTGAAGAACGACTGTACGCGTGAATATCCGAGCGATCGGGCGGCTTCCTCCAAATTTGGTGAGACTTGGTAGAGCGAACTGCGCACCGGTCCGATCGCTTCTGCTAAGAAATGTAGCGCGCACGCTGAAATTAGCACAAGAAGTGTTTTGTAAATAAAAGGCACAACATTTAAAACGAAAAAGATGAGAGATAGCGCGAAGGCGAGCGGCGGGATCGCATAGACAATATAGGCGACGCGTCCCAAAGCGTTTGAGATACCAGATGGATGGTGGACACTTATATAAGCGAAGGGGACCGCGAGCAGCGCGCATAGAATGCCAGTCGGTATAGCAGCCGACAACGAACCGATGAGTGCTGCGAAAAGCCCGCCCAAGGCACTCGCATCAAAACCCCGAAATAGCCACAGAAAGACCGCGCCAGCCGGAACAACAACAATTAAAAATACCAGCACACTGAGATAGAGATAGGCAGGAACTCCCCACGCGCCGGGTTGGATAAGCGACGGTTGACCCGTGGTGCCGTGTCCAGCACGGTGGAGCATCACCTGATTTAACAGTTTCGTCTCAAGATAGAGCAGCCCACCAGTAAAGATAAGAAGCATCAGCGCAAGCCATGCGGCATAAATGTGATCGAATGAGAGCATGTATTCCGTGTAAAGCGCGTAACTGAAAGTTTCATAACGCATCAGCGACACAACACCGAAGTCGCCGAGTACGTGTAAACTAATGATGAGTCCACTGGCATAGAAAGCAGGACGGAGTTGCGGGAGGATGACATGGAAGAAAGCCTCGTATGGGTTGTAGCCGAGACTGCGTGCGGATTCCTCAAGGTTTGGGTCGAGTCCTAATAGCGCAGTACGTAAGTTCAGGAAGAGGTACGGACTCGTGTAAGCACTGAGCGCGAGGAGCGAACCCCAGTAACCACTCAGACGCGGAATGCTCGTGCCGAAGAACTGTGCGACAATACCTGTATTGCCGCCGATTGCCAACAGGGCATACGCCGTTACATAGCCCGGAATCGCAAGCGGTAGCGCGCACAGCACTGTCCAGAGATGTCTGCCTTTTAAGTCTATTCTGCCTGTCAACCACGCCGCGGGCGTTGTTAACAACAGATTGAGAACGAGAACGCCACCGGTCAGCAGGAGCGTGTTAAGGAAGAGCCTCGCATTTCGCCAGCGGAAGACAATCTGCATAACTGCAGTGCCGTCCGCTGAAAGTGCTTTAATCGACAGATAGACCAACGGGATGAGTCCGCCGATGCAAACCGCGAGAATCGGGATACCTGCTACGGCTGCTGGAATAGAGAAATAACGGTGTGCGCTGACTGTTCTCAAATTTAACATCCAGTCCCTGTCGTTTCACTTTTTTAGTCACAGTTTGCAATATCTATAGGATTTCAACACGTCGCAGCAAATCAAGTGTCCCCTCAAGGTCGTCCATCTGATTAAGGTCAAATGTCGGTGCCACTTCGAGCAGCTCGGATAACGGTAAAAGATTCGCGTTCGGAATGACGCCGTCGATGACAGGGTATTCAAATACGTCGCTCGTGAAGTACTGCTGTGCTTTGGCAGCTAACAGGAATTCCACAAACTTCAATGCTGCTGCCTTGTTATCGCTACGCTTTAATATTCCGATACCGGCAACATTGACGAGATTGCCCGGATCATCTGCCTTGAAAAAGGTTTGTGCCACCGGGTAGCTGGAATCCCCTTTTTTGAAACGGAGGAGATAATAGTGGTTCGGGAGACCGAGATCGATTTCACCCGCGGCGAGTGCCTCTATAATCGGTGTATTCTTGGCGTACTTTTTCACGCCGTTCGCTTTCATACCGCGCAGCCACTTTTCTGCCCGTTCTTCACCAACTTGCATACGGAGCGCAGTCACGAACGCTTGAAATGAAGCGTTTGTTGGTGCCCAACCGACTCTATCTTTCCACATCGGCTGTGCTAAATCGAAAATGCTTTCTGGGAGTTCTTCCATTTTAACGCGTTCCGGCGAGTAGGCAAGCACGCGCGCTCTACCACTCGTCGCTACCCAGAAACCCTTCACATCGCGAAAATCTGAAGGCACTTTCCCTAATATGGAGTCCGGCAATTTTTCAAACATCTCTTTTTCACTAACGGCACCGAGCGCACCGGCATCTTGTGCCCAAAAGAGCGCAGCCGGACTTTTGTCACCCTCTGTCAGGAGTGTCGCCGCTAACTGTGTTGTGTTCGCATAACTCACCTTCACCTGTATGCCGGTCTCTTGTTCAAACTGCTTGATAATAGGTTCAACGAGACTCTTACTGCGTCCAGAGTAAACAGTGAGTGTTTCAGCGTTAACTGTTACAACAATAGAAAATAAAAGCAAAACTGGCAATATATAATTAAACAGACCGATTCGGTTCGTAATCATTATGTCTCCTTTAAAAATTGATAAACGCAATAGTGGCACACCGTATCAAAATCAATGTAAATTTTGTCAGATACGGCAGTCAAAAGTTCGGGATTATTGCACATATTCAAGTATGCTGTTTTGTTAAGGTTTTGGAACGACGCGCCAGCGTGTATTCATCCCCGCCGTAATATGGTCAGCAACGTGGCAGTGATACAGCCAATTGCCCGGTGTCTTTGCTATCATATCTACGGTGACCATAGATCCCGGTAGGAGTTCCACGACATCGGTACGTTTCCCCGCATTCAGGACAGTCTGACCATGCCAATGTGCAGTATGCATATCGACTTCGGTCCCCAACCCAACCAGATGCCAACGCACCCTGTCATGTTGTTCTACCTCCAAACCTTCTAAGTTGCCAAAGATAAATCCGTTAATAGCGTGCTTGAGATTCCCCTCTTCCGCTTCTTCAGCGGATGCATAAGCCTCGATTTGTCCACTTTCGACGATTTTGCGGTCATTTTCGTTGAAAATTAGGAACAACGTTGTGAACGATTTATCAATATCTTTAGGACGCGGGTCGTCCGATGCGCGCTCCATCCCTTTTTTCGTGACAACGATAGTTCCGATTAAACCGTCGTAGACCTCAGTGACCGCATCAACGTGAGAATGATAAAGCCAAACAATAGACGATGGATCATTCGGACCAGGAGAGGCATCGCTATCTGCTTCCCAGTGGTAGGTGAACATGCTTCCCGGTTTTACGAAGGCACCGGAGCCTTTCATATCTGCACCCTCATTGTCTTCATCGTATTGCAATCCATGCACGTGTATACTGAGCGGTTTATCGGCGCGATTGAGAAAATGCACCTGAACGCTATCACCTTCGACGGCATGCAGCTGCGGACCGAGAATGCCCATCCATATCGGTTGTTCCACCTGCGTTGTGTAGGTGCTATCGGTATATTGAATATAGCGATATTTTTCATAGACGAGTGCTTTACCCCAAACGTCTAACCCCATATTTGGCCGAATCAGATTTTTACCGCTTGGTGCGTAGTTCCATTCAACTTTCTCCGCTGCGATCCAATATTCGCGAATCGCAGCCTCAGCGGAAACAGACCAGAGAGACAAGGTCACACCAACGCATGTCAGAAATGTATAAAATGTAAATCGTGGATTTCCCATGTTCAGGTAAAAACGGAAGCAATCTGCGACTACTTCGTTAACTCCATATTTATGATATTGAGACTCATTTTCAAAAACAACACCCTAAAAATTGGGTCTCATAAAGTGTTAAACCGCAATGGGTTAAATTTGACTTCAATTATACCACACAGAATTGTGGATGTCAAAAAAATCTGACGTGTGTGCAATTTTCCTGTAGGTTCAACCGATCTTTTCTCAGTCGATCTGTGGGTCCAATGCATCACGAAGCGCGTCACCGAGAAGATTAAAGCCTAAAACGATAAGGAAGATTGCAATCCCTGGTGCCGTGACAGCCAACGGGGCGCGGCGGATGAGGTCCCGGTTCTCATTGAGCATTGCGCCCCATTCCGGTTCACCGATCTCCGCCCCGAGACCTAAGAAACTAAGTCCAGCGGCATCTAAGATAGCAGCACCGATGCCTAAAGTCGCTTGAACGATTAACGGGGCGAGACAATTCGGGAGAACAGTGGTAAAAAGGATACGCCTGTTGCTTGCACCTATCACCTTTGACGCTGTAACATAATCTAACTCTCGGACTTTCAGAACGGCAGCGCGTAAAATACGAGCATATTGGGGGATGTAGACGATAGACACAGCAATAATCGCATTTGTAAGGCTCTGACCGAGAATCGTCACAATAACCATTGCAAGGAGGATACTCGGCATCGCGAGCATTATATCCATCACCCGCATAATCACATTGTCGAGTTTTCCGCCGTAATAACCGGCAATTGCACCGAAAAACGTGCCAAAACCGACTGAAAAGGTCATTGCGATGAAGCCGACTTTTAGAGAGATACGGGTGCCGTAGACAATCCGACTGAAAATGTCGCGTCCCACTTTATCGGTACCGAGGTAGTGCGAAGCGGAGCCACCTTGAAGGCGTTCGATAATATTGGCTTGCCTCGGATCGTGTGTCGCAATAAGCGGCGCGAAGATCGCAACGAGAATAAAAAATATAATAATGGAGGCGCCAATCGTTGCAGACCGGTGCCGTAAGAGTTTCCGAAGCGTGTGCTGTTGGCTACTGGCGGTTGTCGGTGTACTCATCGCGTTTCGTCTCCCACTCGGATACGCGGATCAAAGTAGGCATACAGTATATCCACGATAAGGTTAACGAACATAAAGACGGTCGCGACGAAAAGCACGCCGCCTTGTACCGCCCGGACATCGCGCGCCTCAACGGCAGCACGCAGCCATGAACCGAGCCCTGGCCACGAGAAGATATGCTCGGTCAAAATCGCGCCCCCTAATAGGTAACCGAATTCTAAACCGATAACTGTTAAAACCGGCACCATACTGTTTTTCATCGCATGTTTGCTGATGACTTTCCACTGCGGTAGACCTTTCGCATAAGCCGTCGTAATGTAAGGCTGGTTCAGTACTTCAAGGAGGCTGGAACGGGTCATCCGGGCGATAATCGCTAACGGGATAGTGCCTAATGTAACCGCTGGTAGAATCAGATGTGCAACAGCGTTTCGGAAGGCAGCGAAGTTTCCTACAAGAAGTGTGTCAATAAGGTAAAAACCGGTGTGCGTCTGAACATCTAAATCTAAGATGACATCCAACCGACCACTGCTCGGTAGTATTGGAAGGAAATAGGAGAAAAGCAGAATTAACATCAACCCCAACCAGAAGATCGGCATCGAAATTCCGGCAAGGGAGACCGACATAGAGAAATAGTCGAGAAATGTTCCGCGAAAGATCGCAGCAATAATGCCTGCTGCGATGCCGAAAAAAATCGAAAATGCCATAGCAGCGAGGGTTAACTCAGCCGTCGCAGGAAAATAGCGTCTGATCTCATCAACAACAGGTTGCTTCGTTTTAAAGGAGTGCCCGAAGTCAAGGTGCAAGGCATCCCACAAGAATTTGGCGTATTGGTGATATAGCGGTTTGTCGAGCCCCATCTCTTTTCGGAGCTCTATTAACGCAGCTTCGGTGGCGCGTTCACCCAAGATAGCGACAGCGGCATCCCCAGGAATGAGATGCACCATCAGAAAGACAATGAGCGATACCGCTAAAAGGGATAAACCGATCGAAAGGAAACGTTGAAGTAGATATGAAAGCAAGCGTCAAACCTTCCGCGAACCAAAAATTTAGAAAAATGGGTTATGTGATTTTTCTTCACCGACAGTCGTAGAGGGACCGTGTCCCGGAAATAGCCTCACCGTATCTGGAAGTGAGAGTAGATTGTCTCGGACGCTATCAATTTCATCTTGATAGGAGATGTTGGGACCGCCGACCGAACCGGCGAAGATCGCATCACCGACAAACGCCACGTTCTGCGTGAGGAAACTACACCCACCGGTCGTATGTCCTGGTGTATTGACAACAGTCACCATCAGTCCACCGACAGAGAGAACATCGCCGTGGACGACTTCACGTAACGTACTGTTGCTCTGCGGTTTCGGTTCGTTCTTATGGATATAGGTGTCGCATCCGGTTTCGGCTTGGAGTTTCGGCAATCCGTTGGTATGATCCCCGTGCGCATGTGTCAGCAAAATCGCAGTCGGATTCACACCGCGAACATCGAGTTGCTCCAAGATGAGATCGGGATGTGCAGCGGTGTCGATAATCGCGGCATCGTCGGTCGCTTTACAGATTAGGAGGTAAGCGTTGACGGGCCACCCACCGACAGGCGCGCTGATTGTGATAACTTCGAGGTTTGCGTTGCCTGTCTGATGAGGCGGTTCGGGTTCCCACCGCTCTGTTGCAATATCAAGCAATTTGCTACCGTCTAAATTCAGAACTTCCGCCAGACGAAAAACTTGCGTTTCTGTCGGTTTTAAGGTATACTGTTCCATACGCGTGAGTTCTGCTTCTGTAATACCGGCAGCAGTGGCGATTTCGCTTGCGGAGAGATCCTGCCCGCGTCGGGCTTTGCCGATAATGTCACCAAATTCGTCTTCAAGTCCGTATGCCATGGTCGTATTCTCCTTACTTTATTGGGTTAAGGAACATTGTAGCAGAAAATCGGGGATAATGCAATCGAAATATGCACCGTCAAAGGAGGAATTCTGATGAACGTTCCAAAGAATGGTCATGAACAAGCAGCGATATCCCTTGCACCGCTGGAAACCGATATGACGTTAGAAGATTTTCTTGAGAGCGATTTAGAAGGATATGAATATGTAGAAGGAAAATTAATTCCGATGGCACCACCGACAATGGAACACGGTGAAATTAGTATGAATCTCAGTTTTCTTTTGAGTTTGCACATTCGTGAGAATCATTTGGGGCGTTTGTATCCAACGGATACAGACTTTAAATTGGGAGACCGATTGGTTAAACCAGATATAGCCTTTGTTTCAACAGCACGGTTGCCAGACAATAGACGCCAAGTTTCCCCCGTTCCACCGGATCTGGCGGTTGAAGTTCTCTCACCATCAGATATTCAGTATCGTGTACTTGAAAAGGTTTTTGCCTATCTCGATTCCGGAACGCGTCTCGTCTGGGTGATTGAACCCATCGGACAAACGGTGACGGCATATCGTTCTAAAACAGACATCAAGACGCTCACTTATGAAGACACACTCACCGGTGAAGATGTCGTTGAAGGGTTTTCGTGTCAAGTCGCACAACTTTTTGAATAGATAGCAATATAAGACATCGTCAATTATACTAAGGTCAGTCATTAAAGACAGGACTTACGCAATTTTGACGACAGCCAGTTTTTTTGGCAGATATTTCTCGGAAAACACAGCGTTCTTGGGGCACAGACTAACAGTCTATGCTACAAAAGAGAAGCATGCGTAAGTCCTAAAAGAGACATTTCACGGATTGCGGAGCCCCTCGTCCGCTCTAAAGGATCTCATTCATTCTGAAATCCACTCTAATTGTGAACTTTACCCTAAATCCCTCTGAATTATGAGAGGAAAACTGTTAACAGTCGGTTACACACAACAAGGGCGACTTGTACCCCTTGATTAAATTTAGGTATTAAAGAGGAGTAGATCGTACATGTCAAAATTTGGGCTTATCCATTACAACTACGCAAGCAAATCGCTTGACGATTTTCTGAGATTTACAAGTGAAACAGGGTTCAGTTATGTAGAACTTCAGATTAGCGATGTCTGGAATTCGGAAACTCCGGATCCTGAGAAAAATGCCGAAGCCGTGAGGGAGCAGGTTGAAGGTTACGGATTACAGGTCTCCGCGCTCGCAGCGGGGAACGATTTCGTCTTGTTAGAAGAAGAAGCGATCCGTGCGCAAGTTTCACGGATGGAACGTATCGCTGGACTCGCGAAACGGGTTGGCACTTCAGTCCTCCGTACAGAAGGCGGTGCCGCGAAAGACGCTGTCCCCGAAAATCAGTGGGTCGAAGCGATGGCGGGTTGTCTCACACGATGCATCGAATTCGCCGAACGCGAGCAGGTCTATCTGGCTGTGGACAATCACGGGATCGTTACAAACGACGGCGATTTACAGGTAGAACTTTTCGAGCGTGTCGGTTCTGAGCATGTCGGCGCGAATATGGACACCATGAACTACCGCTGGGCGGGGCACGATTTAGAGACAGTCGGCAGGTATTATGAAATCGTTGCACCCTATACGTTACACACACATCTGAAAGACGGGACGGGTTCACGTGGGAACTACCGCGGTGAAGCACTCGGGGAAGGCGAAATAGACCTCGCAAAGGCGATTCACTGCTTGAGAGAAGCCGGTTATGACGGGGTCTGGTGCTGTGAATATGAAGGTAGAGAAAACGACGGAACGGGACAGCGGAAAAGTTTCGCATGGATGCAGGCGAATCTGTAGCCTAAAATGAATGACTTTCCTCGTATCATTACGCTAACAACCGATTTCGGCACCAGCGATGCTTATGTCGGAACTATGAAGGGTGTTATTCTCGGTATCAACCCAAACGTACGGGTGGTGGACCTCACGCACGCCGTTCCGCCCCAGGATATCCATGAAGCGGCTTTCATAATCCGTTCCGCGTACCGCTATTTCCCAGAAGGCACGATTCATACCGTTGTTGTGGATCCGGGGGTCGGGAGTGATAGACAGGCGATCGTTTGCGAAATAGAGGGCGCGTTCTTCGTCTGTCCCGACAACGGTGTGCTGAGTTATCTGCTGCAAGCTATTGACGACGGGACGGAACACCGAATGAACGCCGTGGCGATTCAGAATCCGGCTTATCATCTGCCGCAGGTCAGTAACACGTTCCACGGTAGGGACATTTTCGCGCCGGTCGCCGCGCATCTATCGCGTGGCGTACCGCTTGCGAACATCGGCCCACCGGTGGAAAATCTCGTCCAACTCCCGATCCCGACATCTGAGGTCTCTGGAAACACGATAACCGGACAGATTGTCAAGATTGATAGATTCGGGAACGCGATAACAAATATCTCAGAAAGCGCGCTTGCGGGAGAAGTATCGGGTTATGAAATCAACGTCCAAGGGGCGCGGCTTACCCGAATCAACCGCGCCTACGCTGAATCTCCGGTGGGTGAACCTTTGGCAATTATCGGAAGTGCTGGGGTGTTAGAAATCGCTGTAAACGGCGGCAGTGCTGAAAAGCAGTTAGGTTTAAAACGCGGGGATGCCGCGATTATAAGGAAACGCTATGATTCCTGTCAAAAAACTTGACATTCTCAATTTTTTTCGGTATACTTAACTAAACACAACCAAAAAGGAGAGGCTCTGATGGAAACTTTCCGAAACACGCTTCCAACCGCTTACGCACCGACCGAAACAGCGGACCTCTATCCTGAATCAGATGGGAAACCTATGGCTGAAACCGATCTTCACATAGAAGCAATAATCAAGATGCGATCACGCTTCAGAAATTATTACAAAGACATACCGGATGTCTATATTTCCGGGAATCTCATGATGTATTACGAAGATGGGAGACCGCCAAAAGCTGTCTCTCCCGATCTACTCATCTCTTTTGGAGTGGGTAAAAAACCGCGGCGCACCTACAAGATATGGGAAGAAGGCAAACCACCTGATTTTGTGGTCGAGTTTTCAAGTAAAGGTACCGTTCAAAATGATTTAAACCATAAGATGGAACTCTACGCAAGACTTGGGATCCCAGAATATTTCCTCTGTGATGTTGATAGACGCTATTTGCCTACGCCATTGATGGGCTTTCGATTGATTGATGGGGAGTATGTTGAGATTGCCCCCAACGCTGATGGTGGAATTTCTTCAGAGACTCTGGGCTTAGATTTCCACTTGTTAGCCGATGGATTCGGGATTTACGATCCAGAAAAGCGAGAGTGGTTAGAGACCTTGGAGGAGGCAGCAAACTCGCGCGCCGAACGTGATAGGGAACGCGCCGAACGCGCCGAAATCGAACTCGCACGCCTTCGTGAGGAACTCGCTCGTTTAAAAGAAGACACATCACAATAGCAGCATCTAACCCAAAAAGGAGCACAGATCAAATTGAAACAGATTGCTTTGACAGGGCTTAAACCGTCAGGTGCACCGCATATCGGCAACTATCTCGGCATGCTTAAGCCCTCGTTGGAACTTGCTGAAAAGTTCCAGGCCCTTTATTTCATACCAGACTACCACGCCCTGACGACAGTCAGGGACCGAAAACAGTTGGCGGATCTTACCTACCAAGCAGCGGCAACGTGGGTAGCACTCGGGTTAAATCCAGATGAAGGGATTATCTATCGCCAATCCGATATTCCAGAGGTATTCGAGTTGGCGTGGGTGTTGTCCTGTTTCACAGCAAAAGGCTTGCTCAACCGTGCCCATGCTTACAAGACAATTGTTGACGATAATATCGCCGCAGGGCGTGAAGATGACAAAAACATTAACATTGGACTCTTTACCTACCCTGTCCTTATGGCGGCAGATATCTTGCTCTTTGGAACACATTTTGTACCGGTTGGGCTTGACCAGCAGCAACATCTTGAGATTACCCGCGATGTCGCCCTGACTTTCAATAAAAATTATGGCGACGTTTTGACGATTCCTGAAGCCGTGATTCGGAAAGAGGTGATGACCATTCCCGGTATTGATGGCAGAAAAATGAGCAAAAGCTATAACAATGTTATCCCGATTTTCGCACCACCCGACCAAGTCCTTAAACCCGTCAAACGCATTGTAACGGACTCCAAACGCCCGGAAGACCCGAAGGACCCAGAGGAATGCAACATTTTTGCGATCTATCGGCACTTCGCGGATGCGGATGCCGTGGCTGCGAAACGGCAGCTCTATCTTGACGGAGGTCTCGCCTACGGCGCGATGAAACAGGAGCTGTTTGAATTATTGGAAGCGGCTTTCACCGACAAACGGGACCGCTATAATGTCTTGATGAATAACACAGACGAATTGGATAGAATCCTTGAAACAGGGGCAGAAAAGGCACGGGCGATCGCGGCACCGATTATGGTGCAGGTACGAAAAGCCGTTGGCGTGAGTACTTGAACATAACCAAATTACCGGATCGTAGGTGCTGGGTTGCCCAGCCCCACCATAACGACAGCATTGCCGGATTATAGGGGCTGGGTTGTCCAGCCCTACCATCAACCTTCCAAAACCACAGCCTAACAAATAAGCCTCGATTTGGGATATGTTAATAAAACATGTCCCGAACCGAGGCAAAACTTGTAACAGCCGAAGCTGTGGTATTCTTTACGGTGTTTCTCTTTCCAACTTCAGAAGCAGTACTCGGACTGCACGCAACAAACTACAGGTCTTCGTCGTCTCTATCGTTGTATCGACGAGGTTCACGGCGTTCTGTGCGTGGACGCGCTGGATTGACTTTCAAGGGACGTCCCATCATTTCTTGACCATCCAACGCTTCTATCGCCCGCTCGCCATCTTCTTGGTTTTCCATTTCAACAAATCCGAACCCTTTCGAGCGACCGTCGTAACGGTCTCGGATAATTGTAGCGGTAGCGACGGGACCATACTCACTAAAGAGTGTTTCAAGGTCCTCCTCCGTGGCCGCGTAAGGCACGTTGCCAACGTAGATATTCATCTCGTTTCTCCTTTTAGAAATTATATGTGCCCTAACCCTGATCACGAGACACACGATGATTGGTGCGAACCGGTGCCCCACAGAACACGGGAATAAGACATGAAAATACGGGAAAATGAGAAAACTGAGCATTGTCAGCATTTTCAAAGGCAGAAATTTGGCAGCAAGCGTAGGAAAGATTGCAAAATCTATGGATCATCAATCTCTTGTCGTAAGCCCTGTCACCCCTCATAAATGAGGAAGTGTTCTGGTTCCGAACCGTAACACTGTCAAAACACCACTCATATCTTTGGCAGCAGACACGATCACATTTCCCTGAAAAAATTTGCAATAAATTATATCACAATCGTTTTAGTTTGTCAACTATAAATTTACTTATAGCTGCACAAATTGACGAAAAAAGAGACATTTTCCAGAAAAAAAGTAGATATTCAGACGTTTTTAAGACCCTGAACCCTTTTAATCAGTGGGATTCTTGTAATTGACGATTAAATCTTACTTTTTATTTTTTTATTTAATAATTTGGACAGTTTTTGTCTGTTTCGTGTAGAGAAATGTGGTAATTTCATTTTGCTGTCATCCAATCATCACCGATGCCAGCCTCTGTCCGCAGCGGTACGAGAAGCGACATAGCGTTTTCCATCTCTTCACATACAATCTCAGCGTGCCTCTCCGCGAGCGATTCGGGTGTTTCGAGTACCAATTCATCATGAATCTGTAGGAGCATTTTTAGCGGTAGTTTGTCTGTATCAATTCGGCGTTGTACATTCACCATTGCCGCCTTCATCAAGTCTGCGGCGGAACCTTGTACGACGGTATTAATTGCGAGCCGTTCACCGAGACCGCGCCGCCGCCGGTTCGTAGAATAGATTTCAGGGATTGCGCGTTGTCTGCCGGTGAGTGTACTCACATACCCGTGATCCGAGGCGTGTTGGACACACTCTTGTAGGAAACGGTCAATCCCCGGAAAACGCGTTTTGTAATCGTTAATGAGGGCCGCCGCTTCCTGGACGGTCATCCCTTTAATTCGACGCGAAAGACCGGTAGCAGAGACCCCATAGATGATGCCGAAATTGATTGTCTTCGCCTTATCTCGGAGTTCCGGCGTAATCGAGGCCGCTGGCACGTCGAACACCTGTGAAGCCACCGCTGTATGGATATCAAAATCCTGAGTGAATGTCTCAATTAGGCTGGCATCCTTACTAAGATGCGCGAGGATACGGAGTTCAATCTGTGAATAATCCGCACAGATCAGTTTGCTGCCTTCCGGTGCCTTGAAGGCCCGGCGTAACTGCCTGCCGATTTCCGTCCGGACGGGAATGTTTTGCAGATTTGGACGGTCAGACTTCAAGCGGCCCGTCGCTGTTGTTAATTGATAGAGATGCGTATGGATACGTTCTGTTCTTGTGTCGATGGCACTCTGAAGTTGTGCAAGATAGGTGCTTTGCAATTTACGGTATTGCCGGTATTCAATAATTAGACGTGGGACACTCGTCTTCGGATCGTTAACATCTTCTCTGAGAGAGAGTGCCTCTAAAACGGTGACATCCGTGGAGATTTTGCCGCCGCGTGTGCGTTTTACCGGTTTGAAACCGAGTTCTTCAAACAGTACTTGCACAAGTTGGTTCGGCGAATCGATGTTAAACGGATAGCCGACGATCTCGTGAATTTCATTTTGTCGGGCCTCAACGAGTTTTTCAATCGCGCTGCTCTGACGTTTAAGTTCCGCCTTATCGCAGACAATACCGTTGTATTCCATCTCAGCGAGAATCGGGGCGAGGGGGGATTCTATATCGTGTACCAATTCCGTAATTCCGATTTCGGCAAGTTTCGGTGTAAGGAAGTGATACAGCCGCAGCGCAACGTCGGCATCTTCCGCAGCGTAAATGGTGGCTTGTGCTAACGGAACCTCATCTATCGTCTTCCGTTGCGTGGCTTCTTCACTAAAGAGTTCACCTTGGCTCGTGTCGTCGTCCGTGGTGGCTGAACGGCTTGAACGCATTGTCAGTTCATCGAAAGAGATCATCTTATGCGCCAAATGGAGCAGTGCCAATGTATCTAAATTGTGGGACGGGGTTCGTGAATCGACCAATTGACTTGCGAGGAGCGTATCGAAAACTGCCCCTTGGAGTTTAATACCGTTCCTGATAAGGATACTCGCGTCGAACTTGAGGTTATGTCCACATTTCGGGAGGTCCGGGTTTTCCAGAACCGGCTTAAGCGCGGAAATCACGGTCTCTGTATCCAGATGCGTTTCAGGTTGTGGCGAACGGACCGGCACATAAACGCCTTGCTTCGGTTTCCACGAGAAACTTAACCCGCATAGCGTCGCTTCACGGTCTAAGCCGTCCGTCTCGGTGTCGAAACTGATAATCTCCTGTTCTGATAGGCTGCGGACGAGTGCTTCCAATTCGGCACTTGTTAGAACCGCCGAATAATCACCGACTTCGGCAGTGTCATACTCGCCTCTATCCAGAATCGCATCGGTTTTCTTCTCCAATTCCGCGACCCGTTCTTTGCGCGTCGTCGGTGCCGCTAAGGACTGAGAATCGCCACCGGCAAGTTTCTTGACAACTTCTTCATAACGCCTGAGTTCCAATTCTTGTAAGAGCGGGAGGATTTTCTGGAGATCGAGCGGTTTGACGCGTGCCTGTTCAATGGAGAAACCTAAATCAGCGTCTCGGATCAAAGTTACTAACTTTCTTGAAAGTGGGAGTTCGGATTCTGCCTTCTCTAAGTTCTCGCGACGTTTTCCCTTAATTTTATCAATGTTTTCAAAAATGCCGTCAATAGAACCGTATTGCTGAATCAGTTGCGCAGCGGTCTTCAAACCGACCTTTTCGACACCGCGGATGTTGTCGGAGGTATCCCCCATCAATGCGAGGACATCAACGACCTGTGACGGTTTTATGCCTTTCGTCTCCCACAACTCTCGAACATCAAGCACCTTATTGTTATGGAGATCGAGCATTGTCACACGAGGACTGAGAAGCTGCTCAAGGTCTTTGTCTCTGGAAATGATAGAGACATTGATCTCCTCTGCCGCTGGATCGTCGAGTACGGCTTGTGTAACAGATGCGATGATGTCGTCCGCTTCTAATTCAGGTTTACCGAGTGTTAGGATACCGAACGCGTCGAGCAATTGCAAGATGCGGTGAATCTGCGTCACGAGATCATCGGGTGCAGGTGAACGGTTCGCCTTGTATTCGGCATAGAGTTCATTACGGAAGGTATCTCCCGGTGTATCAATTGCGGCGACGACATATTTTCCTTGAAGTTCCGACAAAATCCGAATAAGCGTTCCTGCGAATCCGAAGACAGCGTGCGTCGGTTCACCGGTGACGCTGCTTGTCAAGCCGCCGCGAATGGCGTAGTACGCACGAAATATTTCGGCGTGTGTGTCAATAATATAGAGTGTGTCCTTTTGTTCGTCTTGCATGATTCCGATAGGTGCCTCCTAATGTGGGAAATGCCAATGCCGTAAGGAATCCGACGCTGACAAGCCTGCCTCCTGTCCGAGTGCGAACGCTGTTGCAATGAGATTTCGTTCACCGGAGACGATGTCGCCAGCAGCAAAAAGCCCCGGAATCGGTTCTGAACTGCTATCGAGCATCTGCATATCCGCATTTGTGACGATCAAGCCCTCCTCGTCTTTCTGGTAATCCCAGCCTTCAAGGAACTTTGTATTCGGAATGAGCCCTTCATCAACGAGGAAACCGTGGAAAAACAATTCGCTACCGTCAACCATCTCGAACCCTAACAGATTTGTTTTTTCTCCGATGTGCCGCTTGATTTTTGTTTCGATGATATTAATTTTACGGGCTTTTACCTGTTCGAGGACAGGTGGCGACATCCCGTGCGGTCTGCCGTTTGTTAGGATCGTAATTTTATCCGTGAAGTCTTGCGCACCGATCGCCGCCTCGTAGATGTAGTCACCGACACCGAGAAGTGCGAGATGTTCATTGACGTGGAGATGTCCATCGCAACGGATACAGACGTGCCACCCTTTTTTGTTCCCTGCGTAGCGGAAGACGGTTGCGTATTGTTTATAGAGTCGTTCTGCGCTGGCATCGAATTCGATATCGGGCCAGTTGTCGTCAAATCCGGCAGCAACGACGACTGTCCGCGCCTTAAAAGATGCCATCTCTAATCCTGTCTTCTGTTTGAGTGTTTTTGTAGAGGCTTCGAGTTCAAAAAGTTCACCGTTCCGTGTGAGTTTCGTCACCATGCCGTCGCGTATGTCGATGCCGGTTTTACGTTTTTCGGATCCGAGCATGAAATCGACGACCGGACGGCTCTCCATCCACTGCATGAGTTCTTTTGCAAAATGAGGTCCGATGATGCCGGGAAAGACGGGGGCATCTTCGATTTCCACCGATTTTGACCAATAGGCGCGCCCTCGACTAAAACTGACCTTTCCAGAGTGTAGTACCAAGACGTGCCGCATCTGATGGCTCGCGGAGACAGCGGCTTGTGTGCCAGCAGGTCCCGCGCCTATCACTGCAACATCGTAAATCGTTTCTACCATCGTTTTTCTCCTAATTTCTTATTCCGTTTTCTCAAAATCCATATTTTTTCCATTTCTCATCGACCAATGCAATCACATCGTCAGACATCCGAATCTCTTCGGGCCACTCGCGTTGATAGCCTTCCTCTGCCCACTTCGTTGTGGCATCAATCCCCATCTTCGACCCTGCGCCCATCAATGGCGAAGCGTGATCGAGTACATCGACCGGTCCCTCGACGATGGTTATATCCCGTTTCGGATCGACATTGCTGCCGACATAGAAAAGCACCTCTTCCACATTCTGGACATCAACATCTTTATCGACAACAATGATGATTTTACTGAACATCAGCTGCCCGAGTCCCCAAAAACTGTGCATCATCTTTTTCGCCTGAAACGGGTAGCGTTTGTCAATAGAGATCAGCGCGAAATTGTGGAACACACCGAACAACGGTAGATTCATATCCACGAGTTCCGGAAGCTGCGTCTTAATCAACGGCATAAAAATCCGCTCGGTCGCTTTCCCCATATAACAGTCCTCCATTGGCGGTTTGCCAACAATGATTGTCTGATAGATAGGGTTTTTACGGTGCGTAATCGCTGTAATACGCATCAGTGGATACTCATCAGCCAAGGAATAGAAGCCGGTATGATCCCCGAAGGGGCCTTCTATACAGGTCTCATCGGGTTCGATATACCCTTCAATCACGATGTCCGCATCGGCAGGGACAAGCATATCAATCGTCTTTGCGGGCACCATCTCGACATTCGATTTTCGGAGGAACCCTGCAAACAGAAGTTCATCAATACCGGAAGGTAGCGGTGCCGTGCCGATGTAAGACATTATCGGATCGCCGCCGATGGCGATTGCCACAGGCATCTGTTGCGAGGCTTGACGATACTCACGATGGTGCGCAGCACCGTCGTGATGGATTTGCCAATGCATCGCTAACGCGTGTGGGTTTAATTTTTGCAAACGGTAAGTGCCGACATTTCGTTGACCTGTTTTCAGGCTATGCGTAAAAACTTGCGGTAAAGTGATATATCGGTCAGCGTCAAGGGGCCAACATTTAATGAGAGGCAGGACATCTAAGGAGGCATCTTCACCGGTAAGTACCACCTCTTGGCATGCCCCTTTTTTGACTGTTTTCGGTGGAAAGTTCGCCAGTTGGGACAGCATCCGCAGGATTTTCACTTTATCGAGGAGCGAATCTGGGGCATCCAATTTAATCATGCTCTCAATTTCGGATGCGATCTGTTCGAGATCTTCAACACCGAGTGCCATCGCCATCCGCTCGTAAGAGCCGTAGGTATTAATCAGGAGCGGCATCTCGCTGCCCTCAACATTTTCAAACAGAAGCGCGGGGCCCTCTGTTTTACTCACGCGATCGGTGATTTCAGCGATTTCGAGATCCGGAGATACAGTTGTTTTGATACGTTTGAGTTCGCCTACACGCTCCAAGGCTTTCACAAACGCTGTGAGGCTATCGTATGCCATGTCAGTCCTTTCATTTTTAATTAGCGGTCAGCAATCGGCAGTCAGCAGTCAGTATAAGAGGAACGCGTCGTCATTTCACCTTTTTTTTATTCTCAGGCAATTATGAGTATATCACAACAAGCGAAAAACTACAAGTCAGATATGTTCCGTCATCCGATTTTTAATATCTCCGCGATGGCTTTATTTGACCGCTAATTTATAATTTACCAGAAATCTGTTTGAGTCCTTGTTGGTAGTTCCGATTGTTCGGTTCGAGTGTCAATGCTTTTCGGATCGCTTGCTCGGCTTGCCGATAATCACCACGACGGAATTCAATGAGCGCGAGTGTATTGTAATAGCTGGCGACATTCGGATCCAAGTCGATTGCCTGTTGTGCATACCGTCGCGCTGTCTCCAAAGTCACGCCGGGTTCGACACCCGCTTTTTTCGCGCTGAGTTGTGCAAGTGCATGATACGCCTTCGGCAACTTAGATGCCAAGTACGCCTTTTCCGCCTCGCTGAAATCGTCTTGACTTGCTTGAAGTTCACCGATGATGTAATGGGTCTCTCGTAAAAAGGGGGGTTGAATCGGGGATTGTGACGAAAGGGCAACCGCCTTCTTAAGTGCCGTCAACGCTGCATGGGTCAATTCCATATCCAGTGGCTGACGGGTATCACCCGTTGCTCTCGCCTGATGCGCGTAACAGAGACCGAGATTGTGATATGCCTCCGCATCGTCCGGTTTTAGTGCGATAATCGTCTGATACGCCACCGCTGCCGCCGCGTAACTTCCTTGATTCAGCAGAATCATCGCAATTTTCAGGTGTGCTTCTAAAAATTGGGGATCCAGCGCGACCGCCTGCCGGTAATGTTTCAGGGCGGGTTCTGTATGCTTCTGCCTGAGATATGCTAAGCCGAGACCTGCGTGCGCTTCTACAAAGTCCGGTTGAAGTGCTAACGCCTTCTTCTGTGCATCTACCGCTTCCGAGTATTTTCCGCGCATCGTATAAGCAATACCGATACCGTTATAAGCCATCGCCAGTTGTGGATTCATACCGAGCGCCTTCTGGTATTCCCAGACAGCTTTTTCATAATTTCTGTCTTTAAGGTAAAGTCTACCGATGTTGGCGAGGATCTGCGCGCGTTGGGTTGTGTCTTGTGTGCGCTGTAGCGCGCCACGCAATTGGTGAAGCGGATCCAGCACGGCTTTTCGGTTTTGAAAGCGTTTCATCTGCTCACGCGCCGCTGTGGTATCTCCGATACGGCGATACGCTTGCGCGAGGTTGTAGAGTGCCTCAACGAGTGTCGGATCGTACTGATAGGCGGTGCGATAGGCGTTAATCGATTCGTCCCACCGCTTTTCGTGGGCATAGAGAAGCCCTAACTGATAATGCGCAGCCCCGAATTTCGGTTCGAGAGTGATCGCTCGGCGTTGATGCCGGATCGCTGCTGCGTGTTCGCCGCGTTTGCTATAGACGTTCCCGAGTTGGTGATGGATCATCTTATCGTCGGGGTCCAACGCAACCGCTATTTTGTAAGCCTGAAGTGCTTCGGCATAACGGTGTGTGTTGGCGTAGGCGTTCCCCAAAGCTGCGTGGGTATACGCCGAATCGGGGGCGGACGCAAGGGCGCGTCGGTACGCCGCAATGGCAGCATCAAATTTTTCGAGTCCAGTATACGCCAACCCCAACCCGTAATAAGCCGCCGAAATATTGGAGGTGTGTGTATCCGCTGCATTTTTGGGAACGCTGTTCACTTCCAGGACCGTTAGGCTCTGTCGATACTCGTCAACGGCTTCGGCGTAAGCCTCGATTTGGAGGTATAATTTTGCGAGTTGCAAACGAATTGCAACCTGTCTACCATCCGCAGCGAGTTCTGTGCGATAGGCGCGGATCTGCGTTGTGATGTCCGCTGGCGTTTCGAGTTCGGAAAAGACCGGTTGAACCTGCCAGAGGACAAAAAGGTGGCACCCGACGAGTGCCACCCATACAATTGTGGAATAAGAAATTTTCGGTCGCACGTGTCACCGTCCATACTTTCTAAAGGGACACGCTAAAACTGCTGTTTGATGTGTCCCCAGGTCGTCGCCAATTTATCCTGTGGTTCCACAGGCGTTAGGCTTTCGATAGCGTCCCCAGAGACCTTGACATCATCAAAACTCGCGGCGGTTTCCCATGCCCAGACACCGGCTTGACCCGCGGCGTATCCGGCACCGGTCTCATCAGCGAGTTCACCTTGATCTTCACCGTTAATCCAGAGTTGCATCGCGGTGCCGTCCACAGTGACTCGCATATCAAACCATTCACCGTTCGCGATCGTGACATTAGAGCCGGCGAGTTCACCGATCTTGTCGCGTGCATCCCACCCGCCTGTCTTATGTCGCCAAAGTTCAGTCTTGTTATTCGGGACGTTGAGATAGTAGACGTAGTATTCCATCTCACTTTGTGCGCGAAAAACGACACCTGCCCAGTTTCCGTCATCAAGTCGTACTTTCGCTTCAACGGTATAGTCTGCCCAGCCCGCCTCACCGACGAGTGAGTGTTCAGCTCTACCGCCCTTAGCGAGTTTATAAGCACCGTCTTCAACGCTCCAAACCCCGTTAGCGACTTCCCAGTCGTCGGCATCCGAATCAAACGACCACATCTGCTCGCCTGCGAAAGCGGCGGAGGCTATAAGCGCGAAGACACAACAAATTATAGTGGTTGAAAAGAGATATTTCATAAGACAATTCCTCTATAGAAGATTTAACAAATTTTAGAATTGATGCATTTTTCATGCGTCCTTACACACTGGGTGCAGGCAGGGTTACAACCCCGCCTGCAAAAAAGTTTGCGTAGCCTCTATTAGTAATCTCGTTTGAGACGCGCCCAGGTCGTTGCGAGTTTGCGATTCGGGTCAACGGCAAGGGTATCCTCAATATTATCACCGTAAACAGTGAAGTCATCAAAACTTGCCTCGGTCTCCCATGCCCAGACACCTACTTGCCCGGTGTCATAGACACCATCTGTATCTTCAGATTGAAATTCACCGTTGAGGTACAGTTCAAAGGTATCGCCCTCAACGACTATCTTCACGTCTAACCATTCACCGTTCGTTATTTTAACACCGCCAACAGCAGGCGGTTGTGAGATATTGTCACGAGCATTCCATGCGCCATCTTTGTGTCGCCAGAGCTCTGATATGTTGCTCGGAACATTGAAGTAGTAAACATAGTATTCCATCTCACTTTGTGCACGAAATACGATACCTGCCCAATTGTGGTCGTCCAATCGGACTTTTGCTTCAATGGTGTAGTCGTCCCAATCTTCTTCACCAACAAGTGAGTGCTCAGCTTGTCCACCCCTGTCAACATGGTAGACACCACCTTTGATCTCCCAATTCCCGTTGGCGACTTTCCAATCATCGTGCTTCGTTTCAAAGTCCCATAACTGCGTTCCAGCGTACGTCGGTAGTGAAAAAATTATACTGAAAACCACAATGAGACTTAGTGCTGCTAATTTCGGCAACCTGATAACTGTTCTCATAATTTGCCTCCATTTTTGTCAGTGTAACTTAGACTTTTAGCGATTCATTTCCTATATCATAACAGGAATAGGATTTACGCAGGTTGCTCTTTTGTAGCATAGGCTGTTAGCCTGTGCCCTGAGAACGTCTCTATTTTTTCAGAGTTTACCCGCTAACGGAGCGTCATATCATCAAAATTGCGTAAGTCCCAAGGAAAATTGCAAATAGGATAACGGAAAAAAATAAAAAAGTCAATATTTTTCGCCAATTATCCAGGGGTATTCAATTGTACGATTTGGATCATGGTTTTGCTTTACATGTGTGCCCGTTCTTAGGAAAGATCGCGAGCGCAGCTCGCTCCTACAGAGGAAGACGTATCCATATATATAAAGTGAATAGGTACAATTGAATGG
>JAJDXV010000181.1 GCA_022823085.1 Candidatus Poribacteria bacterium | reverse complement strand
CGCTCCGGTCAGAGGCAGAAGCTTGGCAGAAGCATCGCAATCAGACGGCGAACAAGGTGGATTGGCGTTGGACCACGAAGGACGCACGCATCAAACTAAAAAGACTATACCCACAAAATCAAAGCGGATAGACTACTAGTTTCTCTTTTAGTCCGGATGGTCGGCTGTTGGCAAGTGGGAGTTGGGACGGAACGGTACGTTTGTGGAACGCGATGACAGGCGAACAGCAGCGAAAACTTACGCATCAAGCCGTCAGTAGTGTCTCCTTCAGTCCGGATGGAAAAACACTCGCAAGTGGAAGCTTGGATGGGAACATCTACTTATGGGATGTTACAAGAGGCGAACTGACGCAAAAACTTGAAAATCAAAACTTAATGCATGGGCAGGCGAATATGTATCCGCCTCATATTCATAGTGTTTCGTTCAGTACGGATGGACAGATGCTCGCAAGTGGCGGGCCGGACAATACCATCCGTTTGTGGGATGTTGTCACAGGGGTCAAGAAACAAACACTTATAGGGCATGCATCCAGAGTTTATTGTGTTTCGTTCAGTCCGGATCGTGCGACACTCGTAAGTGGTCATACAGATGGGATAATCCGTCTGTGGGATGCAAACACAGGCCAACATAAAAGCATGCTCTCAGGGCACACGGATGTTGTTACGAATGTCGCATTCAGTCCAGATGGAAAGACACTCGCGAGCGGAAGTTGGGACTGTTCGGTCCTGCTCTGGGACTTCGCCTCCGCAACTAACGCTACAGATACTGTAAAATAGTCTACATGACTACTCTTAAGTGGAAATCCAACACTAACTATGGTAAAATCTACAATACCATGAAATTGCGTAAAGCCTACACAACTTTTTTTCAGAATTATGCACCCGGATCCCTGCTAACTCGCGTCAATAGATATTGAAGTGAATTGATGAAAATATTTTGTCCGGAGGTATATGATGAAAAATGATGATGTTGAACTGATTCACCGCGTGCTTGCGGGGGATGAACCAGCCTTCTCTATCCTAATTAGAAAGTATCAGAAACAAGTTCACGGGCTCGTATGGCGAAAAATAGGGGATTTTCATCTCGCCGAAGAAATTACGCAGGACACTTTCCTGATTGCCTATCAGAAGTTGGCAACCCTGAAGGATCCGACACGGTTTTTGCGATGGATTTCTGTGATTGCGAATCGCTGTTGCATTACATGGCTCCGAGAAAAGCGGATACAGACGCAACCGCTCGAAGCGGAAGCTGAAACGCTGATACAGAAAGATGCTTACTCTTTGTATGTTGTGGAAGAACGCGCGAAAATTACAGAAGCGTCCCAACGGGAAGTTGTCAGAAAATTGCTTGCCAAGTTGCCGGAAAACGAGCGCACCGTGATTACGCTTCACTATTTCAGCGAGATGACATGTGAAGATATCGGTGCCCTTCTGGGCATATCAACGAATACGATTAAGAGTCGACTCCGACGTGCCCAGCAACGTTTAAAGCGGAAAGAACCTTTCATTAGAGAAGCTTTAAACACTTTCCAACTCTCTGAAAATCTGACTGAAAACGTTATGCAAGCCTTGAAAGAGACGGGCTCCGGTATCAAACCGGCAGCAACTGTCCCGAGCAAACCGTCTTTGCCGTGGGCACTCGCCGCCGTCAGCAGCTTCTTGATTGTGCTGATGCTGGGCATAAACGGTCACCGCGTAACCCACTCTCAGCAAGCTGCAAATTTCGATACTTCAACGGGCTATCTAACGGTCATGGCTTACGACGTTTCCGTTTGTAATATCACGGATTTGCTATCGTCTATAGCAAACAAGGAACCGTTTGCCGAAGAAGAAGTTGCTGACATCTTCAAGAAAGCTGTTGCGTCCGATTTTCGGGAGCGGGCTGCGGCATTCGCCAGATCTGTAAAGACATCCCAACCACACTTCATCGCGCTACGTGGGGTTTCGTCAATCCGCTTACAAACCCCTGAGGACCTGATGGAAGACGGGCAAGTTCCGGTTGAAGATGTTGCCCTGGATTTTCTTCAAGTTTTGAATCATACGCTGCTAACAGAAGGCTTAACCTATCACACCAGTGTCCGCATACCAGGCGTAGATGTTAAAGCACCTATGTTCCATGGCGAGGCAATTCGAGAGGTCCGCTTTACCGGTCATGATCTGATTCTGGCTCGTGGTGATGTCTATACTTCTGAAAACTTAACCCGTGCCTTTGGGGCTCCTTACTTCAACGCACTCTCACGCAAAAATACCGACCTTGGAGGTAGAGGATATGCTTCGGTAGATGTCAATATTTCTGGCACTACATACGTCATTGTTACGACACAGTTAGACGTGCTGACAGCCGAAACTCGAGTTGCGCAAGCACAAGAATTGGTGGATGCGCCCGAGTTTGAAGACGAAACCTTACCGATTATCTTTTTGGCAGATGTTAACACACCTGCACTCGAGAGTAAATCTTACCAACTTTTCCTATCGGAAGGGCTTGTTAATATCGCCCCTGCAAGAACAATTTACGAGGGCGAATTAACAACACGTACCGATCTCGTTCTTGCACGGAACGTAGAACTTTTATCGGGAGATGTGATTACACACAGTGTTCACCTAAATCGGCCACCTGCTGATTTACCGCAACCCTATAAGGTCGCCACTATTGTGCATATTCCGATTAAGTGAAGAGGCATATTTTAGAAATTTTCGAGTTTCCAATCATAGCGACGTAGGACTTACGCAATTCCTGATAGGTGCGGTTTTGCGGTGTACTCCCCCAAATGCGACCTGAATTCCTAACCGCACCGCGTGGTAAAACATAATTCCGTGATTTTGTGTAAGTCCTGAACTTACAACTGATCACAAAAATATTGCGCTTTGCGTAAGTCCTAAAGACATTTGGCTCATGTCAAGAGTAAGTGCTTTTTACGAGTTTTGATATGAATTCAACAGAGACAGATTTTAGGTTCATAATGAACTCACAGATTGCGATGTAACCTGCGAGGAACTTTTTATGAACACCCCGAAAGGGGCGCAGGAAGTTACGCACTATCGTCCAGACGCCTTCAATCGTATTGGTGTGGATTTCGTAAAACCCATCACCATCTGCGTCTCTCGCCCACTCGCCATCTTTATGAACAACGATCTCACGGGAACGCTGAATAGCGTTATAGCCACGCCAGCCATCTGTATACACCGTTGCGGTCGGCAGCGTGAACTGATGAACGTGGTTTGAAAGCGTCAGAGAATCGGTGCGATGCACAAGACGTAACCTCAGGAGACCACTTTTACGCCCCTTCGTCCCAACAATAGGCGGACGATCATTTTCATAAGTCCCGTGTCCTCGCCGCTTATTACCACGACACCGCGGCGGATCCGAAGGATCATCATGCTTATCTCCTTTTTCACCGGCATTTTGAAACATCTCATCTGTTTCGACTTCAGCATCCGGTAAAGCATCTCAAGGTTGGATCGCCTCTGCTGAAGATTGGAGTTTACGTCTGATAGAAAGGATCGTTTGACGACTGATACCTAACTCACGTCCGAGTTGGGCACTTGAAACACCTTGACAGACACCGCGTAAAATCAGAACAACCTGTGAGGGGCGAAACTGCGTGCCCGCGAACACCGTTCCTGTATAGAGGTTGTAGATGCTCTCGCAGTGTTTACAGCGATAGACTTGTAGACCACTTGTTTCGGTCTTACGGAACTTGCGTGCCTCCGACACGCTCGCTTGGCACTTCGGGCAAGACAACCCTTGCGGATGGAAATGATTCAACATCCACGCTTGAGCTTGTTCTTCATCTATGAGAGATTGTATTGGAAAATCCATAAATAACATTCTAACATAACTTGGAAAAAATAGCACTTACTTTTTACATGAGCCAAGAAGGAATAGTGGTCAATGCCCGACAACTGGTTCGTCAGCGGACTGTCCTAACTTCACCAACGCGCTAATATCCGGTTCGCCCTCTGTGAGGGTTGCGAAATTCCCGTCACAGATAGCGCGTCGGATTCCACGCATTAGACTGATGTAAAAATGTAAGTTGTGCAACGTGTGCAGTTGCGAACCGAGAATCTCATTTTCGATATGCAGGTGCCGGAGATACGTCCGTGTGAAGTTTTGGCAGGTGTAACAGGTGCATTCTGGATCCAAGGGACTAAAATCTCGTCTGTATTTCGAGTTGCGGATGCGGACGATACCGGTTGTTGTAAACAGGGATCCGTTGCGTGCGTTTCGGGTCGGCATCACACAATCGAACATATCAATCCCACACCGTACACCGTAGACCAAATCTTCAGGCGTGCCGACACCCATCAGGTAGCGTGGTTTTTCTGCCGGTAGCAGCGGTGCGGTGTATGCAAGTGTCTCATACATCAAATCCTTTTCCTCGCCGACACTCAAACCACCGATAGCATACCCCGGAAAACCGATGGATACCGTGCCGTCCACACTTGCCTGACGGAGGTCGCATTCCATACCGCCTTGCACAATCCCGAAGAGGAGCTGATCCGCATTCTGATGCGCCCCTTTACACCGTGCTGCCCACCGTAACGTCATCTCCATCGAATTCTTTAGATACGTATAATCGTTTGGCAGCGCGGGACACTCGTCAAACGCCATGATAATGTCCGCGCCGAGGGCATTCTGGATTTCGATGGAACGTTCGGGAGAGATAAAGTGTTCGGTGCCGTCTATCGTAGAACGGAACGCTACACCTTCCTCGGTAATTGTGCGTAGCGCACCGAGACTGAAAACCTGAAACCCACCACTGTCGGTTAGGATGGGGTGCTGCCACCCCATAAACGCGTGTAAGCCCCCCGCCTCTCGGACAATTTCATGTCCCGGACGTAAGTAGAGGTGATAGGTATTCGCAAGAATAATTTCTGCCTGAACTTGGTCGGATAGCATCTGCGGAGTGCATGCTTTCACCGTCCCGCGTGTGCCGACAGGCATGAATATCGGCGTATTCACAACACCGTGTGCTGTCTGGAGTTTACCGACGCGGGCTGCAGTGGCTTTATCTTCGTGGATAAGTGTATAGGGGGATTCTGGCATATAGTTATAAGTTATAAGTTATAAGTTAAGAGGTTTTCGATTATTTAAGCCGCTTTTGATAACGGTCAGTACTTCAATTGGGTAACAACCTTTACAAAGAAACGTCAAACATCAGAAACAAAACTTATAACTTATAACCAACAACTAAAAACTAATCAATGGATAATCTTGGCATTGAGGACCGGACTGTCCTGTACAAACGGTTTGCCGTTGATGGTGGCAGACCCTCGGAATCTGAACTGATAGGTCTTATCTTCCAAGGAACCGATAGCCTTCAGCGGGACTTGGACTTCGGTTTCATTTACCGGAATCGTAACAGCTTCCGTGGTGAAACCTTCAGGTAAATTGATGGGTGTCAACGTGACAACATCCGTAAAACCGCCTTGACGGACGACTGTTAGCGTGAGTATCGCCTCTTTTGTCAGGGGAGTTTCGTTTTCTGTCGTTTCGGTATCCGCAGTTGGGTTCGCTGCAATCGCCACAGTGTCTGCTTCTACGTTTGGATTTGCGTCGCCGTTCGCAGCAACTGTTGCGGGGAAGACGATGCTAAAACGTAAAGGTTCTACTGTTACAATGAATGGAGCCTCAAGGATCGTCAAGGGAATAGCGGGTGTCGATTGACTCACCGTCTCTCCGCTAACGTTCGCTGTGCCAACGACGGAAATATAGTTGATACCGGGTGGTGGTACAACGGAGAACTGTTCTCTCCGTTCAAAACTTCCGGCTCGTATTGAGAGTACCGCCTCATTTTTATTTGGGGTAACAGTGACAGGCGCTGCGGTTACACGGGGCGGCAAGCCGACGACTGAAAGTGTGATCGGACCTGTGAAGTCGTCGCGTCTATTCGTAGTTAGGTGGAGGTTGACTATTTTATTATGTGCAACACTCGCGCTAATTTCAGCAAGTGCCAGCGTGAATTCGGGTGCCTCCATCACAGTCAGGAGCATCGCAGAAGGGGTAGCAATCCGTTCCACCTGACGACTACCAACAGCACTGACACCTGCCACGGAGAACGGCATCAGACCGAGCGGTGCATCCCACGGTGCTGTTACCGTGATGACCGCCTGGTTTTTCCCTGTTTCAATGACGGCAGGACTCACGTCAAACGTTTTCGGCAGTGTAGGACAGTGTAAGCGGATAGGACCGCTGAGTCTATCGAGACGGTTAACGTTAACCTGCATTGTGAAGGTGCCACCACGACTGACGCGCGGGCTATCCAAACCAGACGGACGATTTTGGCTGTCAAGCACGACTGCACTGAGTGTGAAGTCCGGTTCCAACGGACGGATATTCAAGCGATATGAATAAGCATCTCCGCCTTGATTGTTCAGGTCTCGGATAGCGATAGAATATTTCCCTGCTTCCGTGAAATTCTGTTCAATACGCGCATCACTGCGGCGAGCGTCATCGTTGACCGCCAAGACCTGATCATTCTCTGCACCGTAAAGCGTGAGGAGCGCGTCCAGCTGCGATGAGAGTCTAAGTGCCTCCACTTCAAAAACGAGAAGTTGCGGCGTTTTTATCTCAAACGAAAACCTATCAACATCTCCCTGCTTATCAATTTTTCCGTTGATTGTTATCGGTGTGTTTACAGGGTTCACTTTATCAGCCGAATCGTTAGGTTCACTTTCCGCCATTTCTGCCAAACTTCCGATAGAAAATGGGTGCGCATTACTCGTCAACCCAGAAGGTGTCTTAACCCTCAGTGATTGCTGACCTTTTGGTGTTTCAGCATCTATCGAAACCTGTATCGCATTCACAGTCTCGAGGTTCGCGCCGGTAACGGCAATCGTATTATCTGTTCCGCGTTGTCCACCGAGCGGAAAAATCGTCTCAAGATACGGTAACTCACCGATATTTAGGCGGTAACGAAACCCACCGCCACCTTTGTAGCGGATATCCCGAATATGGAGCGTGTATTTCCCTGCTGCAAGTGCGGTGTAATCAAGGACGGAATCCAATCCGCTGCCCTGTCCACTGTTCGCCACTTCAGCACCGTTAGGGTCACGAAGCACAAGATATGAATCCAACGGAGACCCGATACGTTGTGCCGTCACTTCACAGATAAGCCGTGCATTCTTCTTCAGATCAAAACTGAAACTATCCGCATCATCAATAGATGCAATCACACCGTTGACAGTGACAGGCAACTCCAACCAGTTTGACATTTCAGCCTTCTCAGTCGCCTCGTTTTCATTGACTTCCGGTAGATTACCGATGATGAAGTTTTGTGCGTTGGAAACGCCATAAGGTGTGACGATTCGGAGTTGTCGGACACCTAACGGTGCATCGGCGGCAATTGTCAAAGAGGCAACTAACCGCGCGTCGGTCGGGACCTGTCCAGAGACACCGGTGCCGTTAAATAGGACTGCTGCTTGCTGGGTCTCTTGTCTGATTTCCGCGGTGATGCCGGTTCCGCTGAACCACACGGCTGTTGCTGTGTCAAGATTCTTACCCGTGAGGATCACATCTACGTTTTGCCCCTGTTGCGCGCCCTGCGGGGAGACAGTCGATAGTGCTGGCACAACCTGCGCATCAGCATAATTTACCGTAAAAAAGATAAACAGGAAAAGGAAACAGTATTCGACTGGAAGTCGGAGAGCAGGCGATCTGGCGTGTCTCCGCAATCTCCGAAATAACATGTTAGGCATTTTGATCACCTCTTAGCGAGTACTCAGTACTCAGTACGCTACGCTTTCAGTACTCAGTTAAAGAGATATATTGTTTGACCAAGAACTCAATTTCCGATATTTAAAAATAGGCGCGAGTTCTTGGTCAAAGTTACAGAAAATGTTCCCGACACAATGTGTTAACTGAAAACTGAAAGGTTTTTCGCAGAAAAACCGTACTGAAAACTGTTAACTGCGTACTCGCCAACTGGCTGTTTAGAATATCCCGATAACCGGTTCGCCTTTCACCAATTCACGGGGTTGATCTAAATGATTGTAAACGATGGTGTGCGGGTCAATACCGAGCGTATGATAGACCGTAGCAAGGATGTCGCGTGGATGCACCGGGTTTTCAAGCGGTGTTGAACCTGTGTCATCGGATTTTCCGTAAACCTGTCCGCCTTTGACACCTGCGCCTGCGATTAATCCTGTGTAGCAATAGGGCCAGTGATCGCGTCCATCAGGTGCATTGCTGTTCCCAGAGGTGCTTATCCCCATCCGTGGGGAGCGTCCGAATTCACCGATTGCCAAGACGAGTGTCTCTTCTAAGAGTCCGCGTTGATCCAAATCTTCGAGCAGTGAGGAGACCGCGCTGTCTAACTTCGGACAGTGTAAGTTTTTCAGAGGACCGAAGTTGGTTGCGTGCGTATCCCACGCTGTTGTGTTTGGATTACCATTCGCGACAGAGGGCCAGTTCACCTGAACGAAACGGGTGCCGGCTTCGACTAACCGTCGGGCAAGGAGTGCGCTCTGTCCGAAGGTATGTCTACCGTACTTATCTCGCATCTCATCTGGTTCTTGAGACAAATCGAATGCATTGCGTGCACGTTGCGACAAGATAAGGTTGTACGCCTTCTCATAATACTCGTTCAAGGCGTAGGAGTCCGCTACCTTATCAATTTCGGGCATCCCGGCATTAATCGTTTCGAGGAGATCTTTCCGGCGTTTCAGACGCACAGGCGGCACCTCTGGACGTAAACTTAAATCGTCGAGGTTAATTTCCTGATTCGGGTCTTGGAAGAGGAAGTACGGATCGTACGCTCTACCGAGGAAGCCGGCGTTCCCACCTTTGCCGATGATGTTACTCTCTTGCATTGGACGTGGTAATTGAACAGCGGCGAGCATCGGTTCATCCGGTGGTTTGAAGTTAGCGATATGTGCTGCAGCGTTCGGGTGGTCAGCAGGTGAAGGCGGATCGAGCTGCCCTGACGGTGCGACCTTATCCGGTGTTTCGCCGGTAACCATCTGATACATCGCAGCGGTATGATTGAAAAGACCTGCCGGTGTGTAACTTACGGAGCGAATCAAGCAGGCTTTGTCCATCTGCTGCGCCAAACGCGGCATGGTTTCGGACAATTGGATGCCTTTTACATTGGTCGGAATCGGTTTGAACTCACCTCGAATGTTCGACGGTGCTTCCGGTTTCGGATCCCAGATGTCGAGGTGGCTTGGGCCGCCTTGCAGGAAGAGGAGGATGACCGAGTTGGCTTTCCCCCATCCGTTTAGCGGTTTAGCGGGATTAACTGCCGTATTCGCGTTCGCTTGGAGTGACAATACTTGTGGCAGACTAATGCCGAGCATCGCCGCACCACCGACACGTAGAAATTCACGACGTGAGAACCCGTCACATAAGCGTCCGGGTAATTGTGGTAACGATAACATCTATTGTGTCCTCCGTTTTTTACGGTTATAAGTTGTAGGTTATAGGTTATAAGTTAAAGAGGTTTGCTTGAGAAAGTTCCAAGGTTTTCTCTTAACTTATAACCAACCACTTATAACTAATAACAATTTAGCGATTGAACAAGAAGGCGGGACTGTTGATTAACGCCCATAGTAAATCTTGTACGCCTTCTTCTTTCGATTTAGCGTTCGCGATATATTCAACCGCTACCGCGTATTCGTTCTTCTCTGGTAACCGAGAAAGTGTTGCAAGATATAGTTCTTCAACGAGCACTCGGTCATCTTGATTCGTTTTAATAAGTTTTGCGACACGTCCTTCTGGATCAATAAGCGCCTCTGCGACCGTGGGTCCATTAATAAGGTTCATTGCGTGTGCGAGACTGACCTCGGTTGTACGTTCACATTCACAAGAGGTTTCGCGTTCGGGTCTGCCAAACAGTTTCAAAAATCCGTCATCTTTGACCTTACTATCTGGTAATTGGGCTGCGCGGAAGTCTTTAGGTACTTCTTGGAAGCGTGGTCGGCTTCCGGTCGCAACACCGATAGCATCTAACAACTGTTCAGCCGTTAAGCGTCTCGCTACGGCGTGTGAGAAGTTAATCGTATCTGACTTGTTCCACTTATTCGTCTTGATGCTCTGTTGATAGGCTCGTGAACGGGTGATTGTCTTCATGATATGTTTCATGTTAAACCCACTGTCCACGAAATCTTTCGTCAACGCGTCAAGCAGTTCAGGGTTACTCGGCGGATTACTTGTTCGGATGTCGTCAACAGGTTCAATAATCCCGCGCCCCATGAAGTAGCTCCAGATACGGTTTACGCCTGCGCGTGCGAACATCGGGTTATCCTTCGAGGTAAGCCATGTTGCAAGCGTCTGTTGCTTATTATCAACTTGTGCGGTCACTTCGCCAAACGGTACAGACGGATTAACCACTGCCAACGTTCGCGGGTGTTGCACAGGCTGAGGCGTGTAACTGGCGTAGACGACTTCATCACCGGGTAGCTGCCCAGGTTTTATCTGGACATCAGCGAAAAACGCCCCAAGTTCATAGTACTGATTTTGTGTCCACTTCTCAAACGGGTGGTCGTGACATTTGTTGCAAGAGAACCGGACTCCTAAGAAGAGCTGCGTTGTATTCTCCACAGCAGCCGTATATTCACGTGAGACGCGGAAATAGTTTGCTGCCGGATTCTGATATGTACTTCCGCTTGCGGTGATTAAGTCCCGTACGAACTCGTCGTACGGACGATTCTGTGCGATAGCCTGATGAATCCACTGCCGGAAGAGCCAGACACCACGTTCCCCGAGGAACTTACGGTTAGACTGTAACAGGTCTGCCCATTTATGCGTCCAGTGGTCAACAAACTCAGGCGTTTCTACGAGTATGTCAATCAGTTTTTCGCGTTTGGTTTTAGAATCCGTTGTATCAGTGAGGAAGTGGCGAGCCTGCTCCGGGGTCGGTGGTAAGCCTGTGAGATCAAAATAGATACGTCGTACGAACTCTTCATCGGTGCAGAGATCAGATGGCAGGATTTTCATCCGTTTGAGTTTATTGTGTACGTGTGTATCAATGTAGTTGTATTCAGGCGTTTCAACCCATTTGTATCCGCTCCTGTCGCCCATGACAATAATGCCGTTCGTGCTGTACGCCCCTTCATATCGGGTCAGGATAGCGGTTTCGCCGCGGCGTTCTGCGGTTATGACACCGTCGTCAGTAATTTTTGCGACTTCATTGACGCTGCTCGTAAATTTCGCTTCACGGGTGACATCTCGCGTTGTACCATCCGGATAGTGTGCAATCACTATAAGTTGCTGCTTCATCCCTGGCATAGCAAGTTCAGCGGAATCCGGCATAACCGCTAATCTTTCGACCCGCTGCGTCGTTTCGACATCAGAATTCGCACCCTCCGCTATCCATTGGCGGATAAGTTCGTAATCGCGTGATTCGGGTACAATGACCTGTCCACCTTTGTGTGGTACTTCGGATGTCGGTTTGAGAAGCATTAGGCTCTGTTCAGGGAACGCTCGGTTGAAACGTCTACCGGATATATCCTCAATCAGAAGTTCATAATCAAAATCGGGATCATAACCGCGGAGTGAAAGTTTGAATCCATTCTTTCCTTTTGCTGCCCCGTGGCATGTGCCGTTATTACACCCAGCGTGGCTGAGGAGCGGCATGACATCTCGCACAAAACTGACCGGTTGCGCTTCAACACTATTAACGGTAACTGGGAATTCAGTGCTCACACCCTTAACAGTAACGGCAATGTTCGTTGTGCCCACAGATTCCGGGAAGATATAACCATCTTCATGTACCTTTACGGTGGTATTCGCAGGTTTCAACACTGCCCACGGTGTTACATCCACCCATGTACCATCTTTCGTCCTTCCTGACACAAGGACGCGTCTACCGTCGCGTGCATGCTCTAATGTCAGTGCTTCTGGATGGACTTTCAACTCCGTTAAAGCGACGCTTGCTATCCATTCCTCTGCTGTTGGAACCGTTGTACTCGCGGGCTGCGCCATCTCACCCCGCGCTGTTAAGGGGAACGCGAAGCAGATAGAGAGCGCAACAAGGAGCACTGTTACAAAGTTAGACCTGGGTTTCATCAAAAATTCGGCGTAGGTACCCCCGACCATAGTTGACGGAGGAGACACCGACCTCCTTATTAATCTTCTGTTATTTTTCGATTAGATGTTCACTCAGTTTTTCTCACGCCTCATACACTATTTATTCTCAATTCTGTACCAAAATCTATGTAAGATTCCAGAGTAGTACGGAGTTGTCCTCACTTCCACTTGCGAGTACGTTCCCATCAGAGGCATATAGGACATTCCTGACACTCCTTGTGTGTCCAGCGAGTGCGCCTTTAGGTTCGCCTGTTTCTGCGTCCCACAAACGCACTGTTTCGTCGCGTCCACCGCTCGCAAGCGTGCTACCATCCGGCGAATAAGCGACGCTCCAAACGTAGCCGACATGGCCTGTAAGCGTTGTAACCAAACTGTTTTCAAACATATTCCACAACCGAATTGTACCGTCAATACTTCCACTTGCCAGCGTGCTACCATCCGGCGAATAAGCGACAGAATTGACAATATCTTTATGTCCTGTGAGCGAAGTTTTGTGCCTTCCAGTCGCAGCATCCCAGAGGACGACGGTGTCATTTCCACTTCCAGCAGTAAGCGTGCTGCCATCAGGAGAATACGCGAGACATCTAACGGAACTCGTATGCCCTTCAAGAACGTTTTTTGCTTCCCCAGTGTTTGCGTCCCATAACCGTACTGTGCCATCGGGACTTCCACTTGCGACTGTGGTCCCGTCTGGTGAATAGACGACGCTTCTCACAGCATCTGTATGTCCTTTGAGCGTGGCTGTCGGCATACCACCAACGACATCCCATAGAACAACTGTGTTGTCTACACCGCCACTTGCGATTGCCGTACCATCAGGTGAAAAGCCGACACACCTCACATACTCCTTATGCTCCACGAGAAGGTTAAGTCCCAAACCGCTATCTACATCATAAATCCAAACGCCGATGTCACAGGCGACTGCGAGTTGCGTGCCATCGGGTGAGAAGGCGATATCTCCAGTCAGATTTCCTTGATCAAGTCGTGCTTTTACACCTTTAGGTAGATTCAATTGTGCATCCATATTTGAAGTATCCAATGCGTATAATATTCCTTATTTTTTATTCCATGCAAGCCTAAACCTGTGGTATTTAGTGTTTACTGGAGAGTCTTTCGTGCTACTTCCGACTTTTCAATTCTCCCCACACTATCGGTAATTTATCACCTGCGGTAACATCAGCGAATTCGGATTCACTTGCCAACCAGTTGATAACATTTTCTGTGAGTTTCTCTATTTGATCAATACTCTCGTTGTTCTTATGGTAGTTTGGGAGCCGCCAGTTCATGTTAAAGACTTTACCGTTCCCGGCTTCCCAATAACCGAACGCTGCAATCCTATCGGTGTAATTGGTACCGCCCTCCCAAGCATGGGCAAGCGTCGTAAAATTCTTCCAAATTGTGTCGAAATAGTCGCCACTTACTGGAAAGCCGGTTGAGTTGACCTGAATCCAATCCTCGACTTTCGGTGTCTTCCCATCAACATTTTCAAGTCCTTCTACCAACCCGAGTTCCAGCGTCTCTTTGAGGACGATAATACCGACCCTGCTCCCATCGTTCTCAACAGGTCCAAATTTCCGTGGTTCTGCGTTTTCTAATCCCAACAGTGTAGCATAGCGAATCGCTGCCCCTGTCAGCAGTACTGCGCCACCGCTTTCAGCATAGTCTAAGAACGCATTTATTTCCGCGTCGGATAATCCGCCCGGATCGGCATCGCCATCATGCCACCAGACAACACCGAACTGTTTGAATGTATCGCTCTTCAAATCTGCCTTAGCGAGTTGTTTCGTTTTGAACGTGTTTTCGGCGAACTCTAACGCCGGTGCAGTAAAATCGCCTTTATCGCCGAGATAGACGAATCCGACTTCCACTGCTGCATTACCAATACTTATACCAAAACAGAGAAGAAATGTCAAATAAAATAGGATTTTCCGTTCCATGCTTGCTCCTTATGTATTTACACGCAAAGGAAAGTGTGTCCATCTGCGTACTTACTGATAATAGCACATCTCAAAATAGGATTGATGGATAGTCAGATTTCTCTTCATGCATCTGTCTATAGATAGTATCATGCAACACTGTTTTTTGTCAAAGCGTTTGATGACATTCGCGGAGTCGTTGATTTGCAATTTTCACGAAATCTGGTTGAATCTCGAATCCGATAAAATCTCGCTGATGCCGCTTGCAGACCACGGGACAGGTACCTACGCCGGCAAATGGATCGAGCACCAGGTCCCCCGGTGATGAACTCGCCAATACGATTCGCTCTATTAATTTTTCCGGTTTCTGAATCGTGTTAAGTGCCTCTCTGCAGACTAACTCTTTTGATTTATAAGTTAGCTGCTTTATGTCCCCCCAGACATTGCCTGGGTTCTTACCTTTTGCATTAAACTTGGTTTTCCCGAATTTACCATTTGTTACGGACGGTACACTTTCACACCGGAGCCGATGTTCCAACTCAACAAGTTGTGAGACCCTGATAGCATCGAGGTTATAGCACTTCGGTCTCTCACCTTTGATAAAATAGCAGATGATGTCGTAGTTGTTGGTGTAATTGATTCTACCTTGTGCCAGTCGGCTCGGTTGATACCATACAATCTTTGAACGAAGATTTAAAAATTCTCGATAATCTATAAAGTCGATACAATCAGGTTTACCGAACAGATAGAGCGCGCCGCCATCTTTCAGTTTGGGTGCGAACCTTTTGATGAGGTCGAGGTTAAACATCTGAATTGAGGAGATTTTATCCCACGAGTTCTCAGTTACACCATACGGTCCATCACATACAATTAGATCTATTGAGGCATCTTTCACCTCTTTGATCAGCGTAAATGTGTCACCGCAATGGATGGTGTTGTATTCAAGCATAATACGACAAAATATCCTATCAGTTTACATCATCCTATCAGTTTACATCGGTCCGACGCGTTGCGGTCCTATGTCCATAGCGAACATAGCTGCGTCAAAATTCTGCTTCAACAGATTCATTTTGATGCCCTGCTTGTCGGGTGCGTGCCAGAGATTGTCAAACTCGTCTGGGTCCTCGATCAGGTCGTAGAGTTCTCCCTCCTCGTGTCCGTGGTAGACTGCCAATTTATAACGTCTATCGCGATACATTGTTGCATAAGAGTGGTCGCGGCCATTGACAGCATCATAGTACTCACATCGGACGAAATCGCGGTGGTGGTTTGGGTCCGCTTCACCTTGGAGAATCGGCAGTAGCGAGCGTCCATGCATGCCCTCAGGCGGTGTTAAGCCTGCTAATTCCAAGAGCGTCGGTGTCTTGTCGACGAGTTCAACGAGAGCATCACTCTTGAGACCGCTCATAAACTGATCCTGCCATACGAAAATCAGAGGCACCCTGACTAAGCCTTCATAAAAGCGACACCCTTTTTGAATGAGTCCGTGGTCGCCGAGCGTTTCACCGTGGTCGCTGGTAAAGATAATAACCGTGTTTTCGCGTTGTCCCGTCTCGTCAAGCGTTTCGAGAATTCTGCCGAGCTGCTCATCAATGAGTTGGATCATGGCGTAATAGGCGGCTTTGAGGGTCTTGGCATCTCTGGCACCGATTGGATTCGTCTCTCGGCGCGGTGTCCCTGATGTCTGTCCGTTCGTAGTAACAAGCGCGGGACCCGGCAAGATCGGATTCCGGATGTCCAGTTCATCTGGTGTCCGGACTTTGGATTGAAAATCGACGGCTTGTAGTCGGGTCTGCTGGGCAAGATCGCTATCTCGGAAGAGGGGCTCAGGCATCTCCGCTGGGCTGAGTTGTTCTCTGTGCGTCTGCGGCGGATTGAACGGCGGGTGCGGATCGTAGATGTTGACACTGGCGAGCCACGGGCAATTGCGTTCCTCACGAATGAACGCAATTGTCTTTTCTGCACACCATGTCGTCTGATGCAATTCGGCGGGTACACCCTCTGGGTTCCGGGTCAACTCACCGAGGATGTATCCCTTTGAACGGACCCAATCTGCGTAATCGTGTCCGTGTTCCCAGTCGTCTCGTGGTGCGTGGCTGTATTGCCAGTAGCGGTATCCGTCATCTGTGCGTGGCTCTATCCGACGGTAGGCACTCGCGAGATGAAGTTTCCCAATGAGGCCGCAGTCATAGCCGTTGTCAGCGAGGGTACGTGTCACAAGCGGATACGCGCTTGGAAAAAAATCGTTTCCATTGCGATTTGCGTGTGTTGCGTTCGGGTACATACCTGTAAGAAAACTTGCACGGCTCGGCGTGCAAATAGGACTTTGACAATAGGCGTGTGTGAACGCGACCCCATCCGCTACGAGGCTATCAATGTTCGGTGTTGACAGGTATGGATTCCCCAATGCACCGATTGTGTCGTAGCGTTGCTGATCTGTGCAAACCCAGAGAATATTGGGAGCGGTGGCAGCCATCGGTCAACCTCTTCGTGTGTGCTATTGAGCCGTTGCGCTGAATCCGGTCTCTTTAACGACGTTGGCGAGGTCTTCAGCAGTCGCGGTATTTTTTCGGACTTTAATGATTGCTTGATCGGGTAGAGAGACTTCAACACTGATAACGCTTTGGTGTTGTGAAAGTGCATCCTGCACTTTTGCGACGCAAGCCCCTCACGTCATGCCTGTTACAACGAGCGCGACATCCGCGCTTGCTGTTGTTTCAAGCGGCACCGACATGAAGGCGTTAATCAGTTTTCCGGAGGCAGCATCAAATACTCGGATCTTCCCGTCGAAACCACCTGCGGCGACCTGTGCGCCATTAGAGTGGAACGAGACAGCGAAGACGGCTACAGTATCTCCGTGTACTGTTGCGATGCGTTTTCCGTCCGCTACGTTATAGATACGCACTTCGCCTGCGGCACTACCAATAGCGATACGCTGACCATCGGGCGAGAATGCCACGGCTTCAATTGAACCTGCTTGCGCTTCAAACGCGCGAATGAGGTTAAAATCGGTATTGCCGACATCCCTTCGGATTTCACGGAAGATTTTGTAGAGCCGCGGTATCCGGTCTTCACCGCCACTTATTACCTGTTCGGCAACTGGATGTCGTGCGATGGTGTTGATCTCTCCGTAGCCTTTGTTACTGGAGTTAATGTCATCAACAAAAGAGCCGGTGTTCACCTCAACCAATTTGAGAGCGGTATCGCGTCCGGCACTCACGAAATGGGAACCGTCCGTAGAAAAGACGGTACCGAAAACCCAGTCGCTATGGTTATCAAATTTAACGAGTTCTTTTTCGTCTTCAACAGATAAGACGCGCACTGTCTGATCTGAGCATCCGAAAGCGACGCGACTCGCATCAGGTGAGAAAGAGAGTCCATAAATTGTATCGTAGCTGGCCCGTATGGTTTTGATGAGCGTGTCGGTTGCTGTATCCCAGAGTTGTACTTCGCCGAATTGTGCGGGAGACCCGCCTGCTACGCCTAAAATTTTGCCATCCGCCGAATAAGTCAGCGACTGTATTCGACGTGCCTTGCCTACGAGTCGCGCTTTGAGTTCAAAATTCACGGTGTCATACAACAAAACTTCATGGAAACCAGAGATGGCGAGCGTACTACCGTCAGGCGAATAGGCGATAGCAGAAACCACTGGTGGTACTGTGTAAGTTGGGTAGTTTCCTTCACCGATATCATCGACTTCGGCGGGTGTATCGTCTTGTGCACCTTCAAGAATCCAACGTCTGAAGAGCGCGACCTCTTCAGCGGAGAGTGGTTCCATGTTTTGTGGCATTGCGGGTTCATCGCCGGAGATGAGTTCAATGATGAGACTGTCATCGGGTTTTCCAGGGACGATTGTTGCATCACCAGCCATTCCGCCTTGTTTAAGTTCGGCGTAAGTCGTCACAATTAAACCGCCGTTTGGATCCCCCGGGTGATGGCATCCTTGACAGCTCCGTTTGAGGATCGGGACAATTTGTGAATAATAACTCACCGGTGTGTCTCCAGCGTGGTTGTCTGCTGCTACAAGTGGGAGCAACATCACAGAACAGAGCATGTACACAATTAGATGGACTGTAAACTTTGATCTCAAAATGTTCATATCCGTCGGAAACCCTCCCATTTATTAAGGTGAGGTGCTATAGTTCGCCGTGTCAAAATGTTGCACGTGACATATTTTCTTGATAATTATATCACATTTTTATAATGTAATTCAAGAAAAAATCGGATTCAACCCTATAAGGAGGGCAAAAGTCCCTGATAACCGGACACCTGTGATCGCATCCCGAACCGGAACCGACAGACCCTAACCCATAGCAGAAAAAGTACAACACAGATTTTGCGTACAAAAAAAATTAAAGTGCCTCTATGACGAAAACCACAGCTTCGTTCAACCACAATAGACCCCTAAAGGCAATCCTAACATCTGTTCGGGAACCTTAACGGGAGAACAGCCCCAACTTTTCATAACTTCTAATGAGATCAAATTGTCCAAACCACTGCACACTATAGTGCTGATATCAACACAGACTTAAAAAACGCTGATTTTCGTTGACACGTTCTAAAAAATACGATATACTTGTTTCGTTGTTTTGTTCTTTTGTTTTTATGTAACAGACACATTTTTTATCAAAATTTCACGCTAAAAAAGGAGATAATTTTTCAATGAAAATGGATTTAGGACGGAATTTGCGGGTTTTCAGTATCGGTAGCCTTGTGCTTTTACTACTGCTCGGTTTTGCTGGAATTACGCAGCCTATGGGTGTAACGCCGTATGAAGTTGATACCGCACATTCAATGATACTTTTTCGCGCAAAACATAATGGGGTTACCTACAATTACGGCAGATTCAACGAATTCACTGGCATGATCGCGATGGGTTCAATGGATGCGGGCGGTCATGCTAAGGGATACATGGTGGAATTTGAGGTCAAAGCAGCGAGCGTTGATACTGGCAACGAAAAACGCGACCAACATCTCAGGAGTTCCGACTTTTTCAGTGCCAAGCAATTTCCTGTGATTACTTTCAAAAGCACGGAAGTCAAGGCGAAGAAAGGCGCAGAAGATGTACTGGAGGTCACAGGCGACCTTGAGTTACACGGTGTGAAAAAATCAATCACAGTGGATGTCGAAATTACGGGGCGCGCGACAGGCAGAGATGGCGAATCTCTCATCGGATTTGAGAGCATCTTTACAATTAAGCGGAGCGAGTTCGGTATGACCTACGGAATGGGAGGTATCAGCGACGACATCCGACTTATCGTCAGTATTGAAGCGAAACACAAATAGGTGCGCGTTTCCGATTCGCTACGGACGCACTGACTTTGAAAAACTGCGTTGGTGAGGTTTCTTAGCGGAAACACCTCGCCAACAAAGGTATCAGCGATGTTAATATTCAAGCAGCTTGTCTTCGGTTTACTTCTACCAGCCATCGTTGGTGGTGGACTCTTTGTTTTTGCCTCTAAAAATGGGCGTAATCAGGTCGAGAAAGCGACCGGTTTGTCTTTCGGATGGCTTGTCGGTGTCGCGTTGGGTATCGGTTACATCGTCGGATACATCGGTTTAGAAGGGATTCCGCCGTTTCCGCCACGAGAAGGTGTGCATTGGCTCTGCTATCTCGCGCTTATTGGACTCATTTTAGGTGCCTTTTGGCATTTCAGGCGATGGATTGACGTGATTGCAAAGCTCGTCGTCTCCATCATCCTACCACGATTGCTTTTGGGGTCAATGTTTAAGTATAGTTGGGGGCAGTTTGAAGGTATCATCTGGTGGGTATGCCTCGCCGTTGTGATTTTCATTTTTTGGAGCACGGTCCGAATGAGTTTTATCCTGTTGCCTTGGAATGGTTGGGGCGCGTTTGTCTACTTCGGACTGTCTGGTGGCACTGCGCTAATCCTCGCGGTTTCTGGTAGTCTGCGGTTAGCGCAGCACGCTGGTATACTGGTAGCACTTTTTGCAGCGATATGGCTTATCACACTTGTTTCACGACGCAAGTTACGACCTGAGGACAAAGCCCCCGTATTTCCAATCGGTGCCTCGGCAGTTATAGCACTTATGTTGGCAGGCATCTGGATGAACGGTTATTTTTATGAAGAAGTGCCGGCATCAAGTGCGATCTTGTTATTAATCTCGCTATTCTTGACCCCCGTTGGACAGATAGCAGCAGTTCAGCGACTCGGAGCCAGGCGTTCTGCTTTTGTTCAGGTAGCAGTTATTGCGTTACCGGTTGTCGTCGCAATAGGTATCGCTATCGCATTTTCTGGACTCTTTGGCGAAAACAGTGGCTATTAGATGCGAACAAATTATCGGGTGTACCTGTCTAAATGTTTGGAGTTTTCTTATTAAATTTTGCCCGATTTCGTGCAATCGGGTGTGATATATGCCCGATTTTGTGCGATTTTTACATATACTTTGCCAACAAACCGTTAATAACATGGCACAGAATTTGCTATATAGCGTGCGTCTCAAGTTGATAGTAAAGTGCCCAATAGCGAGGTTCCAAACCTCGCCTGCAGTATAGATGTTGAAGTAAAGTCACAAACCCCGCCTGCGGTGTGGATGCGGAGAAGGATTTTCAAAAAATAACAACGATCGGAGGTAAAAATGAACTTCGGACAGACTCTGAATTTTGGTGTATTTTTTAAGCTGACCCTCGCTTTTAGGAGCCTTGTCATAGCCTTTCTACTCGGTATCTTGTTCCTTTTTAACGGCTGTGTCAAGATGGAGGCGACGCGGAAAGCGGATTGGGAGACACATTTCACAGATCTTCACTTTGTCAACCATAGACAAGGATGGATTGTCGGTGAAGGGGGTCTGATAGTCCATACGGCAGATAGCGGAAAGACGTGGAAGCAACAGGAAGTTGATACAACAAGTCCAGGATTTCGTATGCCCGATGCCTCGTTGGATTTCAAAGCGGTTTACTTTACAAACGTGAATTACGGTTGGGCAGTCGGCGATGAAGGGTTAATAGCAGCGACTGACGATGGTGGTAAACATTGGACACTGCAAAAGAGTGGTACCTCCGCGATGCTCCTCGATGTCTACTTTGCGAACTCAAAAGAGGGCTGGATTGTTGGTGAAGACTCGGATGTTCTCTATACTAAAAACGGCGGTAAAGAGTGGAAACGTTTTGAGTATGTTAGCGAATTTATGCTTAACGGGGTCTGGTTTGTTGACAATTCAAGGGGATGGGTTGTTGGAACGCACGATAGAATTTTTCATACCCAGAACGGTGGCAAAGCGTGGCGCGAACAGAGTAACCGCTTTGAAGGTGAACGCGATCGGATGATCAACGACAATAAACAGGTCTTTTTCGTCAGTGACAACGAGGGTTGGATTGTTGGCAGCGACGGTTCTATTTTCCATACGACAAACAGCGGTATCAATTGGACGCGTCAAGACAGCCGCATCCCTCTGATTAATGGACACGTCCGAGATACGATCAATAGTATCCACTTTACAGATGAAAATTACGGTATCGCCGTGGCGGATGTCGGTTTCATTACACGGACGCAAGACGGTGGTGACAATTGGCAATTGATGGATAGCGGCACTGAAAACAATTTGACAGGTATCCAGTTTACAACACCGACAGAGGCGTGGGCGGTTGGATGGTTTGGTACGATTCTGCACACGACGGATGCGGGTGCGACATGGGAGATGACGAGCGGTACGACAGCGAACGATTTGCAGAATGTCCAGTTTACGGATGCTAACCGCGCGATTGCAGTCGGCAGGCGCGGCACGATGGCGATGAGCAACGATGGCGGACAGACTTGGACTGAACTTGAAACGGATATCTGGGACGGTATTTGGAACATCTATTTCGCGACAGATAAACACGGTTGGGCAGTCGGCGATCGCGGGCTGATTGTTCATACGAGCGATGGCGGCGCGAATTGGGAACGCCAGCGTGGACCCTCCTCCTTCACGCTCCGTGCTGTCCACTTCGTGAGTCCTAAAGTCGGCTGGATCGTCGGGGATCTGGGTAGTATTATCCATACGATTGACGGCGGTAAAACATGGTTGCCACAAACTGCGACAGGCGATTTTCTCTCTCTGATGCTAAAGGGTGTATTTTTTCTTGACGAGAAGAGAGGTTGGGCGATCGGATGGCCCGGTGTCTGCCTCGCTACGGAGGACGGCGGTCTGACATGGAACCAACAGGACACCGGGACCTTTAATGAACTTTACGGTGTCTATTTTGCAGATGAAAATACCGGATGGATTGTCGGGCAGTTTGGCGAGATTCTACACACAAAAAACGGCGGCCAGAAATGGAATTTCCAACGCAGCGGCACACAAGAAAATCTGAATAAACTCTATTTTGCAGATGCCCAGCACGGTTTAATTGTCGGTGATAACGGCGTGATGCTGACCACTATCAATGGCGGAAAAAAATGGGAGATGCAGGAGAGCGGTACCGAAAACGACCTTTACGGTCTCGCGCTCTCGCCTGATGGCGTTGTCGCCGTCGGTAAGGGTGGCATAGCGATGCGATACTCGGTCGAAGAGGCGCAGTTGCCTGCTAAACTACCGCCGGTTGCTGAGGAGCCGGAAGTTGTCGAGGAAGTTGAAGTCGAAATTGAACCTGTTGTCTATCATTGGGACATTATCCGTCAGGCGGCATGGCGCACCAATTTCTCGGATACACATTTCGTAGACACGGAGAACGGCTGGGCAGTCGGGTCAGACGGTGCCATAGCGCATACGTCAGATGGCGGTCAAACGTGGCTCCCGCAACATAGCGGTGTCAGCGAAAATTTGCGTGAAGTGGAATTCGTTGACGCGAAACACGGTAGAGTGCTCGGTTCTGGTGTCTTACTCCAGACCGAAGACGGTGGCGAAACGTGGAAACCGATCCTTCAATCAACGAAGCAGAACCTGCCGCGCGTTAGCACGATGCATTTCCTAAATGCCAATGAAGGTTGGCTCGGTGCCTCGATTGGTCAGGTCCTGCACACGACGGATGCTGGAAAGACATGGAAAATCCAAAAAACTGGCACGACAATGGCGAGCATCACCGATATGCATTTCATCAACAGTCAGGTCGGGTGGGCAGTGACACCGCAACGTCGAGATGGTGGGTTCATCCTGCATACCGTTGACGGTGGTAACTATTGGAAAATTCAGGCGAAAACGAATCAGCCGGGCGTTGCTGTCCACTTTGCCGATGAAAACGCTGGCTGGGTGGTTCTCGGCAATGGAAATTCTTTGTTGACTGAAGATGGCGGCGAAACTTGGAGGTTACAAACCGCATCGCAAGGCACGCGCGGCTTGCAGCGTGTCACTTTCCGCTCTGATACGTATGCTTGGGGGCTCGGCGGGAGTGGCGCCTACATCACCGAAGACCGGGGCGTGACCTGGAAATCTGTTCCTGTTCGTACAGGCGACAACACAGAAGACAATCTGTTCGCTATGTTTATGGAACAGGCTAATCCGGAGTTCTCCGAAGAACCTGAAACAGAAACGGAAGAGGAGACAGAAGAAGAGACGGAAGAAGAGGTTACAGAGGGACCGACGTTAACGTACGATGAAACGCCAGAAGAAATTCAAAATCGGTTTCGAGCGGAGCGACAACGTCCAGGGCGTCTCGCGCCTGAAGGCGAACTCCCCGCGGATGCTGAACGTGCGAACCGTCCGCCGCCAAGACAGCAACAACCGCCACCACCTCCCGAACCGAGAAGACGTAGACGCGGCGGTGATCGTCGAATTGCGAGTGTATACTTCCTTGACGCGGAACACGCGTGGGCAGTCGGTAGTGCCGGTAGTATCTACCGCTCCGCAGACGGTGGTGAGACTTGGGAACGCCAACTCGGTGAACAGCAGGCTAACAATTTCCGAGAGGTGCTCTTCTACGACGACAAGAACGGCTGGATAGCCGGTGACGGTGGCGTACTATGGGAAACACAAGACGGTGGACAGACGTGGAAGACGATTTCGAGTCGGACGCGTCAACGTCTCATCGGTGTACACTTCGCAAGCTTAGAACCGAAATGGGGTTGGGCAATGCAACGCGACGGTACCGTGTTGTATACGACAGATGGCGATACGTGGACAGCGGGTGACACGCCTGAACGTCCGCCGTTTATGGAAGGTGATCCGCCGGGTAATTTCTCCCTGAACGATGTCGCTTTTGGTAAATTTTCTGAAGGCTGGGCAGTCGGTCAATTTGGGGATATTATCCATAACAAAGACGGGGGTCCGACCTGGACACCACAGCGAACGACTGCGAACGACAGGCTCCTGAGTGTGGATATGAAATTCGCGCCGCTCGGTTGGGCAGTCGGTCAAGGCGGTGTCACGCAACGTACCATCAACGGTGGTGAATATTGGAAGATGCATGAAACGAATGTTACCTATAACCTCAACACTGTTTCATTCATCACGAAACGTAAGGGGTGGGCAGCGGGCGAATCTGGTATTGTGCTAAGGACAACCGACGGTGGCTTCACGTGGGAACCTAAGTTAACTGGCATTCCGAAAGACCTCCACGGTGTCGTTGCGCTCTCCGAACAGGAGATCTATGCGGTCGGCGATGAAGGGACGATTGTCCGCTCAACCGATGGTGGTGAAACATGGGAACAGGAGCATACCGATATCGACAACAACCTTTATGTTATCACGCGTTCTAAAGACGGTAAAGCACTGTGGGTTGTTGGGCAGTGGGGTGTCGTGCTGCGTCGGAAGTTAGAGACGAAAGAGCAGATGTCGATGCGGTAGATTGCGCGTATAGGCGGGTCGTTCTACCTATTTATGTTTGCTATATATCCTGTGCAAGCGAATCAAAAAACTTGACGTAGTCAATAAGATATGCTATGCTTTACGCACAATGAACGATTTTAACTTTATTGACCTCTTTGCTGGGATAGGTGGGATTCGTATTCCGTTTGAAAAGTTAGGCGGAACATGCGTGTTTAGTTCTGAATGGGATAAATATGCCCAACAGACCTACGCGCATAACTTTGGTGAGACACCTGCCGGGGACATCACCGAAATTAAGGAAACCGATATCCCGGACCACGATATTTTATTAGCGGGTTTTCCATGCCAGCCCTTTAGCATTATTGGGGATAAGCAGGGCTTTGAGGATACGCGCGGGACCCTGTTTTTTGACATCGTCCGAATTTTAAAAGAGAAACAGCCGAGGGCGTTTCTCCTTGAAAATGTCAAGCAGCTGCTTACGCACGATAAGGGACAGACCTTCGCTGTTATACAAGAACAATTGTCACGGTTAGGATATACCACCTATCACGAGGTGTTGAATGCTCTGGACTTCGGACTGCCACAAAAGCGGGAACGGATTTTCATTGTTGGGTTTCGCGAACCGATAGCATTTGCGTTCCCAAAGCCCGTTGGTGCGTATAAACCGCTCTCAGAGGTATTAGACCCTGACGAAACGGTCGAACCGAGTCTATTTGCATCAGAACGCATCCAAAAGTCCCGACGTGAAAAGTGCAAAGGCACACCGTTTTTCCCGTCCATTTGGCATGAAAACAAGGGCGGCAACATTTCAGTTTTGCCGTTCTCGTGTGCGTTAAGAGCAGGTGCTTCTTATAACTACCTTTTGGTGAACGGTGTTCGACGGCTTTCTGGTAGGGAAATGCTTCGTCTACAAGGGCTTCCTGAAGACTTCGAGATTATAGGTAACATGATGCAGATTAGAAAACAGACCGGAAATAGTGTTGCTGTGCCTGTTGTTCACGCTATCGCAGAAAAAATGCTGGAGGCACTACGACAACGTAAGCCGATGATACGACTCGAGGAACAATTGCTTCTTTTTGAAAACAGAATCAATGCTTATACCCAATGAACAATCAAACAGCTAAAAACCATCTTGATACTGTTATCAAAAAAGCCAGAGTCCATTTCTACAAACCGATACAAATTGCGGAGATACTTCGGAGAGATAGGATTAAGGGAGACATAGATCTCGGCGACTTGGAAACTTACCGAACACCTTCAAGTTAGGATAAACACGCCCAACAGACTTACATGTACAATTAATTCATCGAGGTACTCATGTCATCTATTGCAGCAAGAACTTATCTGACACCCGAAGAATACCTTGCTTTTGAACGTAAAGCACTTACGAAACACGAGTACCTCAGTGGCGAAATCGTCGCGATGTCGGGGGCAAGTTTCGCACATAATTTCATCACCGGGGACATTTTTGGTGAACTTCGGACCCAATTGCAAGGCGGGAAGTGTAAAGCTGCCACAAGTGATATGCGGGTCAAGGTCAGCGAAACAGGCTCCTATTTCTATTCGGATTTTTTAGTTTTTTTTTGACAGAGAATCGTCGTTTATTCGACTCACCTGATCGAACCGCAAGGTAAAATTAAAAAAATGAAATCGAAATCCAGCAAAGCATTCCTTATTTCAGTTCTGTTGCATCTCGGTATTGGGGTTCTTGGTGTCTTCTATTGGTTTGGCACGGCACCGATGCGTGAGGATTCAAGCATCAATGCGCTGTTTGTCAGGGAAGAGAAGCCGAAAGTCAGACGCGTAACGCCGCCGAAGCGTGCCCAACTTGTCCAGAAAAGGACACGCGCTACGAGCCAGCAACGCCTCAAAATCCTCACAAGCAACGCGCCTGTCAGTAATCGTGGTGTCGTCTCGGCATCGGAACCAGCACCATTTCAGCAATTCGACAGCGACACCTTGGGGGAGCCTATTGGACCGACAGCGACAGCCATCGAATTCGATAACGTCCCGCGCGTCCAAAAGGTCATTGAGCGTCCGTTTGTGAAAGAGGAGAAGGTTGAAACCCGATATAAGAGTCGATTAGTGAAGTTCATCGAAGCACAAGAGGGACCACAGCGGATTTTCTATTGCGTAGACTTGTCGACCAGTATGCAGAATCTTCCGCCTCACAAACTGAAGAAGGTTATAGATCTCATGCGGGATTCGCTGACCTTCCTTGAACCGCACGACAGTTTCAACATCGTGGCATTCAGTACGGAACTGGTTGTTTATCAGGAAAACTTTGTACCCGTCAGTGATGAAACAGTTGCCGCGTCGTCCAATTATCTCGCCGACATCCAATCCCACATCTACACAAAAGGGACAGACCACGATATGCTAACGGCATTGACAGAAATCGCTAAAACGGGTCCGACGCTTGTCGTCCTTTTCAGCGACGGCATTCCTACGACTATCGAGGGGCCGGACCTGACGCTTGTCGGTCAATACGCAACAGGTAATGGACGCATTTTCGCTATGGGTACCGGAATGTCTCCGAATTTCCCGGGTGCGGTGATGTTGAAGCGTCTCGCCACTGTCAGTCAAGGGGATTTGTGGCTGGTTGATAGAGGCGAATAAGGGAAACTGTATGCATGATGTGAGCCGTAGACGTGCTGAAGATATTGCGAAAGGTCTGTATCCACATCAGATAGAGGGTATCGTCTTTCTGCTGGGTCGTCGTCGTGCGCTCCTTGCCGATGATATGGGACTCGGCAAAACGCGTCAGTCCGTCGTTGAAGGGTCAATATTAATGCCGGACGGAGAAACTGCTCTTGAGTTAGATGTTCTGAGTGAACTCAAGCGTTTGATGAATGCGTTGTCTGTCCAAACAACTGAACTTGAAGCATCCGAACTCCATGATGTGCTTCAGAAAGCAGGGGAGGCGTACCTTGAAGAGAACGCCGCTCACCTTCGTGAGGCGACACGTGTGCAGTTGCGTCCGTATTCCGAAGAAGCGATCCGGACCTTAGCGCAAGTCCTTACGGGTCCCGAAAAGTATCACCGTAAAAAAATGATAGGATTTAGTAATTTTTGATGAACAACTCTTTTCCTTTCGCTGCCCTGTCCTTCCGATAATTATTCATTCCGTATTGTAGTGTCCACTCCTGAATCTCAGCAAAATCAAAGAGCTCCCTGATAACAGGCGAGTCGTCGTAGGTTATCAGCCATTTGTGTGGACATTTCCTCATGTTCTCAGCGAATTGCGCGTGGTCAAAAGTGGTATGCAGTTCTCCTCTCACGCCGTATAGTTTCGATCCAGTTGCTTTCCAATAGGGTGGGTCGAGAAAAATGAACACATCGTCGCCGTCTTGGAAAAGTGTGTTCGTATAATCTGTGTTTGTAATTTTGACACCGGAAAGATGGAGTGAGATATTTTTGACGCGTTCTATGGACGATTCCGTAAAACGTTTTTCGTAAGCAGATTGCGAATATCCTCCAGAATCTACAACACCGGAGAAAGTAATGCGATTGAGGACGAAGAAACGCACTGCGCGTTGAAACTCACAGAGTAGGGCCCGATTTTGGTTTAGTTGATCTTTTACCTGTGTTAGTTCCTCAAACAAGGCGCGCCCGTCTACAGTAGTTGTGTACGTCTCTGTCAGGACCTCAACCAAGTTTGAGCCATTATCTCTTACCTGTTTCCAGAAACAGTAGAGGTCGTAGTTGAGGTCGTTGATCCAGTAGGACTTGATATGCTCTTGAAAGAGGCTCCGAAGTGCAAAAAAGACAGACCCTCCACCGACGAAAGGCTCACGAAATTCGGATATATTCACGGGAATAAGGGGTAGAATCTGTTTTAGAGCTCTGGATTTACCCCCTGGGTACCGCAGTGGACTTTTTGCTATTTTAGCCATGATGACCTATTATCCATATTTCTAATTTGTTATTTTCACGTGCTTCTTGGTTAAGCGAAATCAGCCTTTTTTGATATGTTTGTGTCAAGCGATTTTCTGCACAAAAATCAAAAATATCCTCTGTAGTACAAGGCAAAAACAGGCTGCCAACGAGATTACCCGTTAGTTTTAGTCGGGTCGTGAACTCGACGTTTTTTCTCCGATCAACTGCGACTTCTTCCATATTTGCAAAAAGAATCAGTTTGAACAGCCCGTCCTTTATATCATTTTCAGATGGAAGTTGTCCTCTGCTACTATTCTTGGATTCTTGTATCACTAATGCGTCGTCTTCCCAATAAACTTCATCGGCTGTTAGATAATACTGCCCACCAAGATAGTTTGAAATACGGAAAACGCTTTTAGCATTTTTTCCGAGGGATTCCAGGAGGTGTGTCGTTACAGATTCTCTATGAGCAGCCTCGTACGAGCGCGGGAGGGTTGCTTCCTTAAAGCATGTTAGACTGAAACAACCATCCGCCTTAAATTTCTCAAGAGTCTGCAAGTGATTCTTTGGACTGTGAACGGCGACGTTTTTCTCTTGAGATATTTTCTTGTATCCAGCAACGGCACTCAGATAAATTGGCTCAAAATCCTTTTCAAAATGCGTTGTGTTCCAATGTAACGCTGTCATCTGATACCGACTTACTTCAAGCAATTTTTCATGCACGGCTTCAGCATTCAGGATCTGATCGGTAATTCGGTCTGTTGTACCAGATTTTTTCTCAGCATCCTCGTACCACGCCAAGATGATATAGATGTTTAGGAGATTCATCCATGAAAACGTGATGAAGTTAATCCGGTCATTGTTTTGTGTTCCTGCTCCTTCGTCTTTGATAATTGGAATAATTGTGACCTTTTTTGTGTTAAGATGATATGTGTTATAAATCCGAGCAAATGGGTAAGAACGTGTCCGTTTTGGTGACACCCATTTTGAAAAAGCGATATTATTTTCAGGCACACCCAAATTTATCAGACCGTATGCTTGTGCTTTGTTCACATCAAATTGTGTTATATCATATACATTTAGTGCATCTGGACCGAGACACGGTGTGTATCTTACATCTCTAACAAAACCTTCAAGGGAGAGATTTGTCATTGAATACTTCCTTAGGGAAAAATTATGGGTGTTTAACTCAGAACACATCTGCTATTTAAAGTATAACATGCCTCGCTTTAATTTTCAAATATTCATCTTTTCGTTATCCGAATTTTCTGCTTGACTTCTGGCTGGAAATCTCTTAAAATGGGGTAAGCCAAATCTGAACAGAGAGAGGAAAGCAGAGATATGCCACAAGACACAAATCAACCGAATGTTATCGTTTTTTTTACTGATCAACAGCGATGGGACACCTCCGGTTTACACGGTAACCCACTTGACCTGACCCCGAACTTTGATCGAATGGCACAGCACGGGACACATGTCCGGCGTTCGTTTACGTGCCAGCCGGTCTGCGGTCCTGCGCGCTCATGCCTCCAGACGGGGTTATATGCGACGCGTACCGGCTGCTTCCGAAACGGTATTCCATTATCCCCGAACCTGAAGACCCTTGCACACCATTTCGGTGAAGCAGGCTACGCTACCGGATATATCGGTAAGTGGCACCTCCATAGCGGCGGTGGTACTGGACCGGGACCTGTGCCTGCGGAGCATCGAGGCGGGTATGATTACTGGTTAGCGTCCAATGTCCTCGAATTTACCTCCGATGCGTATCAGACGACCCTCTATGATAACGACAACAAACCGGTTGACCTTCCCGGTTATCGCGTAGATGCACTCACCGACGCGGTTATCCGCTATGTTGATGGGCACCAAAACGAGCCTTTTTATCTCTTTACGTCATACATTGAACCGCACCATCAGAACCATTTGGACGATTATCCGCCACCGGACGGCTACCGAGAACGGTATACTGGGAAGTGGATACCACCGGATCTCGCCGCGCTCGGTGGTTCGACGCATCAGCATTTAGGGGGTTATTACGGTATGGTGAAAAGGTTGGACGAAGCACTCGGTCGCCTTCTGGATGCCCTCAAAAGCCTTCACCTGCTCGACAACACGATTATCCTTTTTACGTCTGACCACGGTTGTCATTTCAAGACCCGTAACAGCGAATACAAACGTTCATGCCACGAGAGTTCTATCCGTGTGCCGACGGCGTTCCACGGCGGCGAATTCATCGGTGGCGGGCAGCGCCAAGAGCTCGTCAGTCTTGTGGACCTTCCGCCGACGCTCCTTGATGCAACGGGTTTAGAAGTGCCGGCTGAGATGCAAGGTAGGTCTATTATGCCTTTGGTACGTGGAGAAACAGCGGACTGGCCAGAGGAGGCGTTCGTTCAGATTAGCGAGGCACAAGTCGGACGCGCGGTACGGACGCAACGTTGGAAATACGGCGTGGATGCCCCAAATAGAAACGGTGGTAGAGACGCTGGATCAGATCGTTACGTGGAGCAGTATCTTTACGATCTTCAGGCGGATCCGTATGAGTTGCGGAATCTGGTTGGACTTCAATCGCATGAACCGGTTACAGAGGTGATGCGAGAACGACTGCTTCGACGGATGTTAGAGGCGGGAGAAGAGGCACCGACGATTGAACCGGCACCGACGCAACGGAGCGGGCAGCGGAGTGTAACCGAAGCCGAGGCACGGAGTTAGTACGGCAAATTTTTGGAAATTGTGTATGCAGTACAATAGTTTGGACAGTTAGACAAGGATACCAATAGGTTCCTATTCTACAGATTGAACAGGCTAACAGCCTATTCTACAAAGAGAACAGTATACTAACAGTCTATCCTACAGTAAATTGTCCGAACTTTACTGCGCAGTAAAGAGGTGTATGAATTAAGATATGAAAATTACAGATGTGAAGACTTTGGTGATGGGGACGAGTTGGCGGAACTTAACGTTTGTCAAGATTGAAACAGATGAAGGGTTGACCGGCATCAGCGAGGTGCGGATGAATAACCGTACGGATGCCCTTGTCGCTTATATTGATGGTGCGAAGAAACGGCATGTTATTGGTAGCGATCCATTTAACACGGAGGATCTCTACCAACGGTTATTTCGCGATGACTACGGGCGCGCGGGTGAAATTGTCGCAACCGGTATTAGCGTTATTGAAATTGCATGCTGGGATATTATCGGTAAGGCATTGAATCAACCTGTCTATCGATTGCTCGGTGGTGCCTGCCGCGATAAGATTAAGGCGTATGCGAACGGTTGGTATCGCGTTGAACGCGCACCGGAAGAGTTTCACGCTGCAGCGAAAAGGGTGCTTGAGAAAGGGTATCGGGCACTGAAGTTTGATCCGTTTGGTGCAGGCTATTACGAGCTTTCTTATGAAGAGAAGTTGAAGTCTGTCGGACTTGTTGAAGCGGTGCGTGATGCTGTTGGACCCGATGTCGAAATCCTTGTCGAGATGCACGGTCGGTTTAGTCCGTATACAGCGATTGAGATTGCGGCGGAATTGGAAAAGTTCCAACCGAGTTGGGTTGAGGAACCTGTGCCGCCGGATAACATCGCAGCACTTGCCAAAGCTGCCGAGAAGATTAACCTGCCTGTCGCCACGGGTGAACGGCTTCACAACAAGTACGAATATCGTGAACTGATTAATCTACAAGCAGCGGATATCTTACAGCCGGATATTACACAGACGGGTGGCTTCTTGGAAACCAAGAAAATCGCAGCGATGGGGGATATGTGCTATATGACCGTTGCACCGCATAACGTTGGGGGCCCTGTTTCCACAGCAACCGCCTTGCATTTCGCGGCTTGCACGACGAACTTTAAGATTCAAGAACATTTTAACGATTTCTCTGAAGCATGGGTTAAAGAGGCCGCGACGGGATGCCCGGAAGTGATTAACGGTTACTTCAGTTTGCCTGATGGCCCTGGACTCGGTATGGAGCTCAATGAGGATCTCATTGCTGAACACCCGTATCGGGAAGGTTCGTTCAATCTCTGGGAAGACGATTGGCACAAACGTGAATATTAATAGGAGCATATTCAGAAACAGATGAGTTTTCACTATAAAGACGGGTATCTTTACTGCGAAAAATTGAGAGTAAAAGACATCCAGGAACAGGTACCCTACAGTCCATTTTATCTCTACAGCCTCGCGCAGTTAGAGGCGAACTACGCCGCATATCAGAAATCCCTTGAGGGTATGGACTCGATTATCGGCTATGCGATCAAGGCGAATAACAACCTCACCCTACTCAAACGTCTCAGCGCGCTCGGCAGTGGCGCGGTTCTCGTCAGCGGAAACGAACTGCGGATGTCGCTTGCGTCGGGATTCGATTTGAAACGGACGATTCTAAACGGGAACGGTAAGACGCTTGAAGAATTGCGCCTTGCTGTTGAACACGGTGTACTCATTAACATCGACAGCGAATTTGATTTGAGACACATTCAACAGACAGCGAAAACCCTTGATACACCTGCGAATGTGCTTATCCGCATCAACCCGGATGTGGATCCAGAGGTGCATCCTTATGTTTCCACCGGCATGAAAAATTCTAAGTTCGGTATTCGGAACGAACGACTTGACTGGTTTTTAAACGAAATCCGCAAAGATAACTTGCTGAACTTAGTTGGCGTGCACTGCCATCTCGGTTCGACGATCAAGAAGGTACGTATCTTCCGAGATGCGACTGAAGTCATGCTTGGTTTCATTCGTGCGATTGAAGCGGAAGGTTTCTCGTTGCGCTATCTGAATATCGGTGGCGGTCTCGGGATTGACTATGAGCGTACGGGTGAAGAGATTCCGACCCCGTCCGATCTTATTGATTCTATCCGTGATTTGTTACCTGAAGACATCACGCTCATTATTGAGCCGGGGCGTTCACTTGTCGGCAATACCTCTGTTTTTGTCAATCGTGTTATTGGTGTAAAAACAAATGGAAACAAGCATTTTATCGTCACTGATGGTAGTATGTCGGAACTGATCCGTCCAAGTCTCTACGATACCTATCAACATATCGAGTTTATCGAGCCTGTAGATGGTAAGACTGAAATGTATGATGTCGTCGGTCCTGTTTGTGAATCTGCGGATTTCTTGGGCAAAGCGCGTTCATTACCGACCCCTCATGAAGGAGCAGGAGTTGTTGTTTGCGATGCGGGTGCGTATTGTCACGCCATGAGTTCTAACTATAATCTGAAGATGACCCCGCCGGAATATCTTGTTGACGGCGATAGTTTTACTTGCATCCGTCGGGCAGAGACGTTAGACGATTATTTGAAACTTTTCGAGGTTTAAAGTTAGGTATCGCGAGGACAGCTTGCTCCTAGAGAAAAAACTTAAATTTCTGAATCATTATCAACGGCAATCTGTGAGGATTTGCGTAATGTTTAGGCAGGTTTCTTGACCTGTCCCTTGCGTTTACAATCGCTCCTGTAAGAACTCAATTCCGGTTTCCAAGTTGATTTCATGTTCACCTTGAAAATGATCCAGTACTAACCTGTCGCTTCGCCCCGATGCGGCGTAGATTTTCTCTACCTGTTTGAATGCTTGTAGTGCATCTGCCTCAATGAAACACATATCGTCTGAACCGATTTGCGCCATACACGCTCGGGGTGCGATGAGTCCTGCGACATCAGCGATGTCGCCTGCTTTCCGTAGCCCGAACATAAACTGTGAGCCGCATGTATTGCCGCGGCCTCGGTCATTGAGTGCGTCTGTGAGTGTGCTGAGATAACAGACGATGACCGCTGCCTTGACGCGGTGATCCAAAGCGGAGATGTAGGTTGTCATAGTGCCGCCGAAGGAGCAGCCCATACATCCCAAGCGATTCCTGTCAACTTCAGGTCGCGATTGGAGGTAGTCTAAACATCGCTGTCCATCCGAGATGTTGAGTCGCAGGAGTTGGTATCCGAAATACCCGAAAGCGAGATAGGCGACGTTGCATCCGTCTCGACTCGGTCGTCGTACCCAGGCATCACGGTCCTTCCGCTCACCGAAGCACCGCCAATCCGGTGCGAGTGTTACAAACCCACGTTTGGTTAATTCAACGGCATACTGTTTTTGATAGTCGTCCACAACGCCGACGGCGCCATCTTTACCGATCCCATGTCCGTGTGCACAGAGGACTGCAGGGGCGGGATTCTCTGCGTCTGCCCCGTCTGGCGTTAAGATGTATGCGGGGATTGAAGAAAACGGATCGGGGTTAAAGATAATTTTTTCACGCGTGTAGCCGTCAAGTTGTGTGTGTTCCAAGACCTCGACCTCCAACGGCAACGGTTCTGGTGTCGGTCCGAGGTCTTTCACGAGATTGCGCTGGAATCTCGTCCGCCATTCTTCCCAGTCCTGTTTATTTGTCCCGTCGAAATGGAGGGGTGGTGTCACTTTCAGAAGTTGTTCAACGCTCTGTTCTGCTGTCAAAAAACGCTGTACCGCCATAATTGTCTCCTTTCACGATCATCCGATCTATAATTGCGTCATTCGTGTATCGCCTAAGATTTTCACTTCATTATCTATAGCGCAAAAGAACGGAATTAGTCGTTTTGGACTTGAGAAAATTTTAAAACTTTCCATTTATTGGAAACATCCTGTTATTAGTTTCGCGAAGATATTTTCATGACGATAGTTGTATTTATAGCACGCCTCTGCGAGATACAGGGGCGTGTA
>JAJDXV010000166.1 GCA_022823085.1 Candidatus Poribacteria bacterium | reverse complement strand
ATATCGCTCTTTTGTACCACGATGCACTTCGCATCTGGGCGAGTACGCCGCAAATCTGTTAGATTGTGACACCAGAACGCTGTGTTTTCAGAAGAATTTCATCTAACAGAGCCACCTATAGCCAAAAGTGCGTAAGTCCTACAGAAAAGAGATACTTGGATAACATAACCTCTCTTAACTGGAAACTTGTAACTGGCCACTGGAAACTTCAATAGGTATCGCAAAGGAGAGTCAGATAAAATGGACCCCATTAAGGAATACCTCAAACTTGAAACACGCCGCCAATTCTTCGGCAAATGTGCGATGGGACTCGGCGGTGCAGCCCTCGCTTCATTATTGCCGAACACGCTTGTGAATGCGCTTGCGCAGCAAGCCGTGCCGCAGACGGGCGGGTTGCCAGAACTCCCGCACTTCGCGCCGAAAGCGAAACGCGCTATCTATCTATTCATGTCCGGCGCACCCTCACAGATGGACCTGTATGACTATAAACCGGTGATGGGAGAATGGTTCGATAAAGACCTCCCGGAAACGGTACGGATGGGGCAACGGCTCACGACGATGACTTCCAGGCAGAAACGTTTCCCGATCGCGCCGTCCATTTTCGAGTTTCAAAAACATGACAACGGGAGCGACGGCGCATGGATTAGTGAATTGCTACCGCATACGGCTTCCATGGTAAAAGATATTGCGATTATCAGGTCGGTACACACCGATGCGATTAATCACGATCCGGCGATCACTTATGTCTGTACTGGGGACGAAACCCCCGGCAAACCGAGTCTCGGTGCATGGCTGAGTTACGGGTTAGGGACTGAAAACAGGAACCTACCGTCCTTCATCGTGATGAACGCGACTTGGAGTGGCAGGAAGTCCGCACAGGCACTCTATAACCGTCTCTGGGGTGCCGGATTCTTACCGTCTGAGCATCAAGGCGTACTCCTCCGCAGTCAAGGCGATCCGGTGCTGTTCCTCTCGAATCCTGAAGGGATGAGCGAAAAAGCACGCAAACGGATGCTTGATACGTTGGTGAAACTCAACGAGGAACTCTACCAAGAGGTCGGGGACCCGGAAACACACGCACGTATCTCGCAATATGAGATGGCATACCGTATGCAGACCTCCGTGCCTGAACTCACAGACCTGAAACAGGAACCCGACAAGGTTAAGGAGATGTACGGCCCGGAAGTTGACACCCCCGGTACATTTGCCAACTGCTGTATTCTCGCCCGGCGGATGATGGAGCGCGATGTTCGACTCGTCCAAATCTTCCATCGCGGCTGGGACCAACACGGGAATCTGCCAAAGGACATCCGTAACCAAGCGCGCGATATTGACCAACCCTCAACGGCACTCGTTCAAGATTTGAAACAACGCGGAATGCTTGACGACACGCTCGTTGTCTGGGGCGGTGAATTCGGACGAACCGTTTACTGCCAAGGCGCGCTAACAAAAGAGAACTACGGACGCGACCATCACCCGAAATGCTTCACGATGTGGATGGCTGGCGCTGGCATCAAAGGGGGTATCGTTCACGGTGAAACCGATGATTTTAGTTATAACATCGTCAAAGACCCGGTCTCGGTTCGAGACCTAAACGCGACGATTCTCAATCAACTCGGTATCGACCATGAACGGCTGACCTTCAAGTTTCAAGGGCTCGATCATCGGTTAACCGGTGTGCAAGAGGAAGCACGGGTCGTTAGCGAGATATTGGCATGAAAACACCGTCCTCGTAACGATGTGTACGCATCCAGGAGTGCCGACGCATTCGCCGACTGGCGGTTGGTATTTTTATGGTACCCACGGAACATTGGTCGGCAGAGGCGGACATATCCTGTCACCTATCACGAAACACGTTTCGGAAACGAGCGAGGAATTGCCGGTTCCAGAGACGCTAACGGATGCTTTACCACGTATTGGGGACGACATCCAAAACAAATGGGTCGCACTCGTTCGGGATTTCCTTGCGGATATTGAGAACCGTCCCCACGATCCTTACTTAACATTTCAAGACGGTTGGCGTTACCAGATCGCTATTGACGCGATCCGTGCAAGTAGCGGCTGGACAGAGATTCCCACCTGATCTTCGTGTGCTTGTCGTTCAAAACGGTTGTCAGTCGTCGGCTAACAAAATGGAAACCTTATGCCTAAACTGGTTGTCAAAAACTTTATCAATATCCGTGAAGTAGAGATTGACACGGATAAAACCTTAATTGTCTTCATCGGTGCGACTGCGAGTGGTAAAAGCGTCCTTGCGAAGCTGCTCTATTTTTTTCACGAGCTCATTCGCGACTTCCGCCAATACATCAAAGAAGTTAATACAGACCCATCGGGGCATCTGGACCCTGCTTCAGAGGACCTGTCAACGGTTTTCCATGCACAAATCGTGCATAAATTCCGTGAGTTTTTCGGCGATGTGAACGAGCTGACGTTAGTCCGAGGCGATGCCGATGCCGCAAAACCGTTTGAAATTACCTATCACTATACAGCGGATAGTGCGCTCACATTGACATTAGATGCCGAAAAAACGCTTGAGATCCGGCTCCCGGATGTTATGGAGGAGATCGAAGCCCTTTCTGCCGCGCTCCAAGAAAAGTTGGAAAAGTTTGATAAAAAACGGGTTCGTGGTATAATGTCAGAGTTAGATGCCGATCCGTCCACAAAAGAGGAGTCACCTTCAGCGGATGCGGACAACGATCGCGCATCTAAACGCAACGAACGGTTCCTCTTTATCTTAGAGATGGCAATAGGACTCAGTGATATCACTGAGAAGTTAGCCGGTACGTACCGTGATAGTCTGTTCATCCCTGCGGATCGGAATATCGCTGTCAACTACCCAGACGCACTTAAGAGGATCTTCTATGGTGGCATAAAAAGCGATCTCCAGACGCGTGCTGCTACCCGTCCGCGTGCGAATTTATACCTCATTGCACGGTTTTTGGAAAAGAATGAGGAGTTCCTTGATATCTTCAGCGCGCAGAATTTCCACAACATTTATGACGAAAGAGCCGAAACCGATAGCATCGATAAACCGGTGATAGAATTTCTGCTCAAGAACATCTCGTGTATCTTAGAGAGCGAATATGAAACCTTATGTGAGGTCCCCGAATCGGAGCTCTATTTATATCTCACCGGCGAAAACGCTACGCTCTTAGAGCGCGCATCCGCCGGACAACAAAACGTTATACGGATTCTGCAAGATATGTTCACGAATATGCTTTACAACGAAGTCACCTTCCGCGTGATTGAAGAACCGGAAGCACATTTACACCCGATAGCACAAAGACACCTTATGCATATCCTCGCATTGATGCGGAACCATATTGATAGCCAGATTGTTCTGACAACGCACAGTCCATATCTTTTAGCGGTAGTTCAAAATCTACTGACCGCCGGGCAACAGTCGGTGAACGCCACGGATGCAACGACAGAGAGTCAAGCGCGTGTCTCAGAACTCTGTTGGCTGCTACCAGATGACGTGGAGGTCTATCATCTTAAAGACGGTGTCAGTCATGCCATTGTGAAGCCGGACGCTGAACCGGTACTTGAAAATCCGCTCGCTGATCTCCTCGCAGATTTCTAAACAGTCGTCAGTATCCACAAGTACGAATACCACCAACGGCAGTTTTCAGTACGGCGAGTACGCCTTTCAGTTAATAGTTATCAGTTAAGAGAAAGACTTGATGCGTCAATATCCCTCTTTAACTGCGTACTGAAAGTGAGCGTAGCGAACGTACTGACAACTGTTAACTTCTAACGGTAAAAAACACAGATGTACGAGAAACACGGCGAAACCCTTAAAGCACACGTTTTCCTTGAGGCACTACAGAACGAGGCAACCTCTATTATACTCACGAATTGCATCATCGAAGGTGTCGTCGATATTTTTTCTATCGAATTAGAACGCGACGAAAACGACCAAATCCTGCTCAACAAGAATGTCTCTTGTATCGGGTGTACATTTAGGAACATCGTTAATTTCCGGACGGTTGTTTTCCAGAAAGATGTCGATTTTCGGCGTACGCTCTTTGAAGCAGACCTCGATTTCGATGAAGCCGTCTTCCACGGTACCTCTGCGTTCCGTGAGGCTATCTTTCAAAGGCGCGCCGATTTTCATAGCGCGATCTTCCATAAGAGTATCAGTTTTTGGCGCGCAAAATTCAATAATGTCGCCGACTTTCATAGGGTTCAGTTCCGTAGGAACGCAGTATTCCATGAGACCAACTTTTATAGTGAAGTCAACTTCCGGCGCGCATTGTTCCAAGGCATACTCGACTGTACAGGAACATGGTTCCCTGAGACAGCAGCGTTCAATAGCGCGACATTTCTCGGAACTGCCAACTTTACCGGCGCAAATTTTATGACTGTCGCTGCCTTTCGCGATGTTCGGTACATCCCGAACACATTCTACCAGTCTCTCAAAGACAAACTGGGGCGTAAAGTACACCATCCAACCGAATTCTATTTGGATAGCCGACACGTGGATGAGGTTGAGAACCCATTTTTCAAACGGTATGTCGCTGACCAACAGTTCATCCGAGCCTTCAGGCAAGCGAACCCGGTGCTGGCACGTTTATGGCGCTGGAGTTCCGATTATGGTCGAAGTTTAGCACTTTGGGCGGCGTGGTCTACCCTTTTCGTTTTTCTGTTTGCGATTGCGTACAGGTTCCCCGCACCGGCGTGGATGTCCTTATGGTTGGAGAACTTCACGCCGCAATTTCATCAAACGACAGGCGCGTATGGCGGCGAACCCTTAACCTTCTGGGACTGCATCTATTTCAGCGTCGTCACTTTTACGACGCTCGGTTTCGGAGACATCGTATCGGACAATACCGCTGCACGGTTTCTCGTCACTTTAGAGGTGATTTTTGGGTACGTGATGTTAGGCGGATTAATCAGCATCTTCGCAAACAAACTGGCGAGCCGGAGTTAATTCACTGATGGGTTGTTCGGTTTTGTTATCTTATTTTTTATAGGACTTACGCATGCTTCTCTTTTGTAGCATAGACTGTTAGTCTGTGCCCCAAGAACGCTGTGTTTTCCGAGAAATATCCGCGAAAAAAAACTGGCTATCGTCAAAATTGCGTAAGTCCTGTTTTAAAAGGAGTCTCTCTGTGCCAACGAGAATGTTACGAACGCTTTCCATCGTTTTATTTTCGGTCCTGATCTTTACATTTTTCTGTAGGGGCAGCCTTCACGATGCGATGGCTTCTGATGCCTCTGGACCCGTTTATACGGACTATTTCGATCATATTACGCTCTTTTCTCAAGGACGGATCACCCGTTTCACAGAGATGCCGATTCGGGTTTATATCTCGCCAGTCCTGAAAGCGAGTCCGTACCTCCCGGAAATCCGACACGCGATGCAGGTATGGCACACTGCCAGTGACGGCGACATCCGTTTTGAAGAGATCGAGACCCCTCAGAACGCAAACATCCGTGTCAGTTGGGGACACAACGCGCTTTATAACGGCTTCCAAGACATGCGGCTCGGGAGCGCGCAACTCACACGAGGAAACACCCAAGCAAAAACCCTCCACGATACGGAACAGAGCGTCGCAGAACCCATGACTGACACCACTGCCGCGCCGCCATTCACCGTTGAGATTATCCTGATGTTAGAAGGTGATGGCACTATCGGTGAACTCTCACAAGAAGAGATGCGGACCGTCTGTCTCCACGAGTTTGGACACGCTATCGGATTGTGGGGACACAGTCCACACCCCGGTGATATCAGCTACCCGACAGCGACAGCACAACAGCCAAGCACACGAGATATAATTACGTTACGGAAACTCTATAATACGCCGCCCAATACACCACAGCACGAAACCGCCGTGAAGGTGTTGAAAACTGAAATCGAACAGAAACCGTACGCCGATAAACAAAAACACCTTCGGTCCCACTATCTACTCGGAACCGTCTACCTCGATAAAGGTGATACGGACACCGCAATCACCAGTTTCCTAACCTGTCGTCAGTTAGATGACAAGTTCCAACCCGCACTTGAAAAACTCATTCACGCCTACCATGACACCGGTAAAACCCCTAAAGCGATAGCACTCCTCGAAAAACAGGTCACCAAGACACCGTCGGCTGCAGATTACAACAAACTCGGCATCTTCTATTATGAGAGGAAAGCGTCTGAAAAGGCGATACAGGCGTTTGAAAAAGCGCTCCATATCGCGCCCTACCATAAAGCGGCGCGTCGAAACCTACACCAACTCCTCCGGGCAAAGGCGTTCAAAGCGTTAGCAGCTAAGGATTTTGAGACCGCCACCTCGACTTTTGAACGCGTGGTTCGCATGGACCCGCTCGATGCACCTACCTACCTATTGATGGGAAACGGGTACGCGCACGCTGGGCAGTTTGAAACAGCGATCGGCTATTACCAGAAAGCCATGGATATTAATCCTGTTGATGCGCTGACGAAGCAATATCTTGCGAAATGCTATAACAACTACGGCGTGGCGCTGCGCAATCGGGGTGAATGGGATGCGGCAGTCGATGCGTACCGCAACGCGATACGGTTAATGCCGACCCTGAACATCGCCCGCACAAACCTTGGCGATGTGTTCACCCGAAAAGCGAGCGAGCATAGCGAGGCGGGTGAATTAGATGAAGCCGTGAATGCGTATCTCGAACTCAAGAAACTCTATCCAGACGAAATACATATCCGTAACCTGCTCGGGGCGTTGTATCTGAAAAAAGGCGACTATGCCGAGGCACTATCGGCATTTCAACACGTTTACAATAGCACACCGAACGCTGACCATGCTTTACATAACCTCATCGCGGCGTACCATCATTATGCACGCAGCCTCAGTGAGACGGGGGCGTACACGACAGCGATCCAACTACTTGAGAAGGCACTCCGACTTGCACCAACCGATATGAATTTGCGTCTGAGTTTGGCGAATGCTTACCAAGGTGCGGGGGATTATGAACGCGCCACCCTGGAGTTGTCGCGCGTCTTAGCACAAGAACCGGAGAACCGACGCGCAAAAGAGGAGCAGATTAACCTGCAAATCCGACGCGGGAACGCACTTATGGAACAACGGAACTATGCCGCCGCTATCGCCGAATTTGAGACGATCCCGGAACCGAAGCGGAACCTCGAAATTTACAACACGCTCGGCTACCTCTATCTCGTGACGCGTGAATACCAGAAGGCGTTCGTCGGTTTTAAAACTGTTTTACACAGAGATCCGATCAACATGCCAGCGTTCAGGAATTTATTGTCGCTGGAGTCGCAATTGGTCCGGCGGCGTTTTGACAGAACGAAAATAAATCTACTCACCGAGGTCCGATGCGCTCTCGCCATCACTTTAATCAGACGCAAACAGACCGATGCAGCGGTTGAAAAATATGAACTCGCGTTGAAATCCAGAGCCGAGGAGATGGATCCGCTGCTCATCGAAACAGGTAAACAACTCGCGAATTGGTTCCAGCAATACGGTGACACCGAAAACCGAGAGACGGTACGCCGTTGGGTCGAAGAACGGAGTGGTCGATGATTTTCGGTAGTGCCTCGACAACCTCTTGGTAGGAGTGAGCTGTGCTCGCGATCTTTAACTTGATGGACCTCCCCTTCTATAGGTATCTTGTTAATTGTAAGTTTTACGAAAAATAAAAAGGGTCAGGTGAAATACCTGACCCGCTGATATATGCAAACGAATAAGACTCGCTGCTGTTTCTGGATGCCGGCTACTGTCCACCGCCTCCGCCACCACCACGACGACCGCCACCTTCACGGAAACGATTCATGCGTTGCCGTTGTTGGCTCTGACGTTCTTGGCGTTGCCTGGTCAATTCGTTGAGTTTAGCCAACTGATCTGCCGTCAAAACCTCTTTGAGACTCGCTTGGAATTTGGGTCCGGCTGTTGTGAGCAGCTTCTGTACTTCAGACTGCATGGCTTGCCAATCACCGGCGGCACGCAATTCTGTCATCTTTGCTGCGAACTGTTCACGAGTGGCTTGATAGATAGGACGTGCTTTTACGAGCGTCTCATCGTCTACTTTCACAGCGAATGTCAAGTCAACCCAAGAGTTATCAACGATAGCCATAGGATCTATCATCCCCTGCATTCCGCCTCTATTACCTCGTTCACCGCCCTGACGGTTGCCACGTTCACCGGGGGTTTGTGCGTTCCGATCGGGACGTTGCGCTGAGGTTGCGTGTTCAAAAACAAAGACGCCGACGATAGCGAGAACTGCGATTGTAGCGATTGCGAAAAATTTCTGTTTCATTTTTATTTCTCCTATAAGAATTTCGGTTGTGTGAATACCTGCAAGCTTTTTCAAAGGCGTTCACATTTTTGGTTCGCTTTTTAGTCAGATGTGTTCAGAAAAGGTTCGTTTTTTATTTTTTCGCGTTGGGGAACTGTAAAAAATATTTGACAATGCGAAACCGCTATGTTATGGTAAAGTTTAGAATTAATAGGACGCATCTTGAAAGACGGACGAGGTGACCTCGCCCCTACGTTGGTTGTCTATCCAATGTTTGGAATAATGCACACCCTCATCTAATTTTGGGTTTTACTACGAGAAATTCTAAGACAAAAAGGAATTAGCATGAAACAGATCTTTGCAACTGCGGTTAGCAACCGCATTAGCGGTGTGGTATTGACGGTTTTTACGCTGTTTATTTTAGCCGTAAACGCCGATGCCGCGCACAATTGGACAGAACAGATTGCAGCTTTCAAACCGATGGTGGTGAACATCGAAACCTCCTCTGAAGTCGTCTTTGAGATGGAGGGGAAAGGCACGAGTTTTGCCACCGGTTTTGTTGTAGATACGGAACGCGGTATTATTGCCACAAATCAGCATGTTACCGGGACCAGCCCCTCTTACGTCAAAATCAACTTCCACGACGGTAGTTTCACGGAGGCACAGATCCTCTATTACGATCCGACACACGATTTCGGGTTTTACCAGATTGATCCGAATGAGGTCGAGTTTGAACTTCAAGCGGTTGAACTCGGCGAATGGGATTCACTCGCCCTCGGCGATGAACTCCTGCTTATCGGGAACAACGAGAAAGAAGAATATTCAATCAAATTCGGGACCGTCGCGAACCTCAATGTCAACAAAGGGGACCGACACTCCAGTTACATCCACACCACATTTGACCGGACAGGCGGCTCAAGCGGAAGTCCGGTCTGGAATACCGCAGGTGAAGTAATCGCCGTTCACGCCCGTGGCACCGATACCTCCAGTTTTGAACTCCCGATCGACTATCTCGTTGATGCGCTTGATTTTATTCGGAATAAAATATCTATCCAGCGCGGCGAAATCGGTGTCGATTTGGAGCTTGTCTCTATCGGTGAAGCCATCAAACACTTCAATTTTCCTGCCGAACTGCGTAAAGAGATCGGACCCTCGAAAGCCGGAACACCAAAGGTTATCCAAATCGAATCCATTGTACCTAAGACGACGGGGGTGCCTATCCTCCGGGCATCTGATATTATCTATCGCGTCAATAATAAATCTATCAAAGACGATCTCTACACCTTCGATGCTATCTTAAATCAGAACGTTGGCGAAAGCGTTAACTTGAACGTCTATCGGAACGGGGAAAACCTGAGTCTTGATGTGCCTGTAGAGGACTTAGAGTCGAAGAAAGTACGTCGGTTTGTTAGGTTCGGTGGCGCGATTTTTCATGATATTACGCCAAAACTCCGACGCACACTTTTCTTAGATGCCGATGGTGTCTATTTACCGCATGCCGTCGCTGGTAGCAGCTTCTCGCGGGTCGGCGTACAAGAGCGGAATGGGAATTCTAAGGTCGTCATCCTCGATATTAACGGAAAACAGATTCGGAATCTCGACGATTTTATCGAAGCCTGCAAAATGATTACCGATGGACAACACACTTATGTCGTCGTCCGAGATTTCAATCTATTTGACAGTTCCCCGAAGCCGAAGAGTTTAACCGTTAACCTCAAATTCGGTCCTTTGCAACAGTTTGAATGGAATCAGGAGATATTGGACTGGGAAAACGGCGCGTCCGAATAAGGAACGGTATCGGATCCCTAGGCCCGGTAGGTTCGGTTTCCCAACCGAACCTACCGGATCTGGCGAAATAACCTTAATTCCGGAGGATATCATGAACGAATCATCTGTTTACCAAATGATTATTGAACGCGGTATGGAACGCGGGAAAAAACTCGGCAGAGAAGAGGGTATGGAAGAAGGTAAAAAACTCGGTGCGAAGGCGTTTGCTATCGAACGTATCCGAGATTTACTCAATCGTCGCTTCAACACACCTATAGCAGCAGACGCTTTGACCCCGTTGTTGGAGAAAGTTGACGACCTACAACATCTCAGTCAATTAATGGATGCCGCAGCAGAGGCGGAGCATCTCGAGAACTTTATGCAGACATTGGCTTCTTTTCAAAACGGTGCCTAACTTATTTACTAAAGTTTGGACAATTCCAGACATAGCACTCCGCTGGAGTGCGGGAATATCTACACCCTATTTCTATAGACATATCACGCCTCTGGCGTGAGGAACCGAAACCTCTAAACCGAGTATAACCTGTGTTGAAAGTGGGGACCTGAAAAATCGGTTTCCTTGCTCCAGCGGAGCAACATGTCTATAGCACATTCATTGCGGATCGGCTGCACTCCAGCGGAGTGCTATGTAAAGATGTCTACGGTGGGAAACCTAAAATGCTTTTTCGCGACTTAGGTTTCCGACATCCAAACCTCGTAAAAAATAAAAAATGTTGAAAAACGCAACGTCCAACTGATATAAATTGTCCAAACTATAGTAACTTATTTAGGATTTACGCAATTTTGACTGCAGCCCGTTCTGTTAGATGAGATTTCTCGGAAAACACAGCGTTATAGTACCACCAACCGCTAAAACCGAAAAATCTCGGTTTTTCGGTTTTTTAACTTGCTTTTAATTTGCGTTTTTGGTATAATTTACACAAGTAAAGCCTGATACGTATATGTATGTCTATAGTCGAATCTAACGTTTTACGTTAAATGTCAAATTAAAATACAAAAAATTTGCATAAAAATCAGAAATTTTATGCAATTTCGGGAAATTTTATCAAATTTCTCATTTTTTGTCAATTTTTTCTTTTCAAAAAACGAGTCGGCTGGTTGCGCTTCTATAAAAAGGGGTTTCTAATCCCGATCCAATATGAAAGCCAACTTGCCGTTTTCAGATGTAGCAGCGGAGTTCCCTACCCTCCGTCGCTACGGTGCCCAATTTCGTGCGGTATGCGCATGGTATCTGGGCGAACCAGTCTGTTTCTATTCATCTAAGAATATGTTAGGACTGACGCATGATGCTCTTTTGTACCACAATCTGTTAGATTGTGGTATAGGAACGTTGTGTTTCCAGAAAACTTTCATCTAACACAACCGCCTACAGTCAAAAATGGCGTCCGTCCTATATGTTTAATGTCTACTTTAGCAGAGGCGAGGCAGTTTAGCGTCCTGCTACAGTCGCCGCGATCGGAAGATCGTCTCATACTATCGGGGTTACCGCGGTTGCCCCGTTATCTGTGAGTATAGCAGCGGAGTTCCCTAGCTCCGCTGCTACGGTGCCCAGTTTCGCGCGTTGCACGCGTGGCCTCCGGGCGAACCAGTTAGTTTCTATTTACTAAGAGGAGTTTAACGTCCGCCTTAGCAAGGACGAGGTAGTTTAACGTCTTGCCCAGGACGGGAAAGCATCGTCCGTAGGAACAAGCTCCCGCTCGCGACTTCCTTCCCTAAATTCTCCTAATTCAATCTATCCTAATTCCAAGTAAACCCCAACGCCATTGGGGTTAAAATACCCAAATCACGACTTTTTCAGGAAAATATATCTTCTCTTAGGACTTACGCATGCTTCTCTTTTGTAGCATAGACTGTTAGTCTGTGCCCCAAGAACGCTGTGTTTTCCGAGAAATATCCGCGAAAAAAACTGGCTATCGTCAAAATTGCGTAAGTCCTGTTCTCTGTTCAATCCGCGTAAGTCCTACCGCCCTACCTCCTATATAAATGTAAAACAATCCTAAAACCTGCCGTAAACAGAGCGATCTCACGAGCGCCCCTATCATCTTCCGAATCTAACGTTTAACGTATTATGTAATATAATAAATAGCGTAAGAGTTGCAAAGTTCATTTTTTACACGATTTTCGTCAGGAGGGTTTACCGTGCGTTACCAATTAAAACTCGAACGAAACACCTCCACAGCACGTGTAAATAATCCCTCAACGAATGAAACGGCAAGAGCATAGGATAACAAGTCCTTATACTTAGCGTTGCCGAAGCAACTTTCTCGCACGGGTGCAAACCCGATTTCTGACAAGAATTTAAAATGAGCAACACCGCTGCAATCGTAAAAGGCAGTGGTGAGAAACAACTCGTTGTTGCTACGGATAACGTAGCATAAAGTTAGGTTCAATCTAAAGAAGATAGGAGAGATGTTTGAAGAGTTCCATTCTTCTTTATTTTTAACATTTTTAACTTTAACTTAACTTTTTTCAATTTCAATAAGGAGAATACATAAATGCAATTGTCAAATCGATTGACATTTTCCTTAGCAAGTTTGATTGTTTTAATGATTGCGGGGTTTGCGTTCCTGATCCCTGGGACTGCTGAAGCAGTAGGCACTGTTACGTTTGATGACAGTGTTGATGATCAGACGTTTACTGTGCAGAAACTTATCACGCCGATAGGATTGCCTACGGCTACTTCTACTGAAGCTGCTGATACTCTCACCTATGTACTCAATTTAGTAAATGCTGACGATACTCTTACGGCGATTAGCGATGGTGCTGACTTGGTTACTGACTTAGGTCTGAGTTATGCTGAGGCTACTCGGTTGATCTCGGGGACACCGACTTTGGTAGGTGATGCACTAAGTTTCAGGTATGTTGTTACAGCCACTGATAGTGATAGCGAAACTGATACAGACATGATAGATTTCACCATTACTGTCGTTACAGACATTTCGTTTGGTACCAAGACGATTAACGATATAACAGTTAAAGTTGGTGATATAGTATCAGAAACTTTGCCGACAGCGACGAATGGCATCGGCGGTGATCTCACGTATGAGTTATTCTTAGCATCTGATACTGCTAGATCTACTGCGGTCACCACTATTGCTGGACTAACATTTACTGGTGCTAATCAGTCGCTCGTTGGTCGGGCTACGGTGCTACCAGCGACCGAGTACGTCTACAGAGCCACCGAGAATAGTTCTCCTGGTATCGGTGCCGATAGTGGTCAACCTGAACTGGAGTTTACGGTTACTGTAAGCATGTCTAGTTCTCCTGCGTTCGCAGCTACTGCAGAAATTGATGATATCTCGGAGATGGTTGGCACAACACTTATGGATGGCACAAACGCCTATGTGCTACTGCCGGTAGCTACAGATGCTGATGGGGATATGTTGACTCATGAACTGACGCCAGCGACTGATGGCACGCCAGATTTACCTGATGGATTGAGCCTACAGCACGGCGCGCTACCAGGTGAAGCTGGGATGCGGTATTATATTGAGGGGACTATCACAGGCGTGATGGCTGAGACCGAATTTACGTGGACTGCCAGTGATAAGGACGCAAGTACTGATGATGCTACGTTGACCTTCGATATCACGACTACCGCCGGCGCAGCACCTGCGGCACCAACAGCTATGCTAAACAGTGCCACTGACCACGCGAATAGCCTCAAGATTGATGTCAGTTGGGCAGCACCTACTGATGGTAGTGCTTCTGCTGTCGCCAATTATACCCTATTAGACGGTGAAGACGACAGCGTGGTTCAGGATGATATTGATGGGACGAGTCATCAAGTAACGAAGATGGCGGCCGATCGTGGAACGGAGTTCACTTTCAAAGTTAGGGCTAATTATAGCACGGGTATGAGTGAAGCAAGTGAGGCAAGTTCAGTAACGATTCCGATACTCTCGCCTGCGAAACCTGCAGCACCAAGTGCTATGAAAAATTCAGATGACGATCTCGTGATTGATGTCAGCTGGACGGCACCTGATGATACTGGTGGCGATGATATCACCGGGTATACTATAAAGAAGTATTTGAACGGGACGTTGGTTAAGACGTTCCCCGACGATGACCCAAGCACAACTGAAATTACTGGTACGAGTTATGAAGTGGGTCCTGTGCCCATAGCGGATCGTGGAATGGAGTTCACTTTCGGCGTTATCGCTATGAATGAGACAGGCGACAGCGATGAAAGTGACATGAGTGGTGCGTACATGGTTCCAACGGCAGCACCGACCGTGCCCGCTATCACAAGTGCGACACCGGATGCCGTTAATAAGAAGATCACGTTGGCGTGGAATGCACCAGCAGACCCAGGCGGTTTGGCTGTCACTTATACCGTGAATCAAACTGGCGTTGTGACTGCGCAGCATGATGCAGGATCGGAGACGACCTTAGAGATCACGAGCCTTGCACCGGGTGCCTACACGTTTACGGTTACTGCGACGAATTCAAAAGGTTCGGCGACGAGTCCCGAGGCCTCGGCAACACTTCCAGCCCCTCCAACGACTACAGACAATATACCGCCAACGTTTGGTAGTACGACGATTGCGACGATAGCTGCTACAGTAGACACAGCGATCACAGCACAAATCTTGCCGCAGGCGGATGATCCCGATGGCGATAATAACGAAATCACTTACGAGCTGGAAAATCTGCCTGACGGGTTAACGTTTGATGATGACTCTCGCTTGTTGAGTGGAACTCCCACAGCAGCACAGGATGCGACGGTTTATACCTACACTGCAACGGATGAAGAAGGTGACACTGCTTCTCTGAAGTTCATCATACAAATAGCAGCAATAGTTCCCGGGGCTCCCGGTAATGTTGCCGCAACAGCAGACCAAACTGCCAATACTATCTCGCTAACGTGGGATGCTCCCGCCAAAACGGGTGGTACGGCTATCACGGGTTATGTTGTGATGATGGACGGTACCGCAGTTACGGATGACGATGACACCACTGACAGGATGTATACAACAGGTATGCTGTCAGCCGGTGACTACGCGTTCACAGTCGCTGCAACAAACAGTGTAGGTACAGGCGCAGCGTCAAGTGCTGTAAGTGAAACTATTACTCCTGAAGATGCCAATCCTACAGTGGCGGTTACGACACCCCCGGACCTGGATCTTTCTGGTCTGTTCACGGCTACGCTCACGTTCTCGAAAGCAGTAGATGCGTTAACAGCCGATGACCTTACGGTTACGGGTGGCTCAGTTGTTGGTGCACCTGGGAAAAATACGGATGGTACCGTTTGGACTGTCGTTATTCAACCCGATGATGGTGTTACGGAAGTCGTGATAGCAGTATCAGACACTATTGCAAGTGGCACACTTAGTCATACGATTAAACCCCCTGCAGGAGCAACGCCTGGTCGCATGCTTAATGCTGGTAAATACCTCGTTATTGTTCGAGATGCAGATAACGTACCGAACTTTGGTACTGCCAATCCTGCCCTGCTTGAGTGGGCAGATATGCCAAATCTCGAAAGGTTGTTTGACGTAGGTGGCACGTTGCAGCTCAAGGTAACCGGAGCAACACGACTCCAGGTCGTCTTCAGCGAAGTGATGTGGGCTGTTGATGAACGTAATGTCGGTAATGCGGCTTATACGTCAGAACAGTGGATTGAACTCCACAACCGATCTGGTAAGAATTTCGAGATTTCAGGCATCACGCTCGCCTATAAAGAAGGGCGTCCTGCTCTGGCTGAAGAGACCGACCGTATCAGTAATGTCGTTGATGGCGGTGCTGATTGGGTGATCGGTAAAGGTCAGAACGGGAACAGCGGTGCTGCTGATGGCACGGGTATGGTAGAGTTTATCTCCATGTACCGGAACAACGAAGGTGAGCCGGGACATCAAGCGAGCCGTTGGACGAAATCCACTGAACTCTATGCAACGAACCATAGAGGCACCCCCGGTATGAAAGAGCGCACTAACGTGCCAACTATCACCACGACGAATGTTTTTCGTGCCCCAATCATCTTCAACGAGATTGGTAACCACAGCAATCCAGATTACGAGTGGATTGAACTTAAAAACGTCTCTGGTGGCAACGTTAACCTCAAGAACTATGAAGTCACGATGGTAACCACTAAAGGGGCTAATCAACCCGGGCATAACGATGTTGACCTCATTGATTTCACAGGTGCAGATCGGAACGTTCCTGCGGGTGGTATTCTGCTCGTCGTTAAGAGCGATCCGACAGGCGATCCGAACCATCCGTTAGCCGCGGGTTGGAATTTCGGTGCCAGAAATACTTGGACACCTGCGAAACCGGGTGAAGCAAACTATGTGCGTGGTGTTAACGAGAACTCGGCACGCTATATGGTTGCGTCAACTTTCAATGAAATGCCTGATGGTGACTTTGTGCTGATCCTGCGAAATCGCCAGGATCGGAACGGCAAACCTGATGATCCGGGCCTTGCTGTCAAAGATAACAACATCAGAGACATCGCAGGTTATGTGCCAGATAATGGCTTAAAGGTTGATACTGCCGCTCTGTTCACGAACCTCTGGCCCCTGCATAACTTCGGGGCGCCGTGGTACCGAAATGAGTTTAATAATGGGACCGTCCATCGTCGTCAGCATGCTGGCACTGATGGGACAAAGAGATCACGGACGGATAGGGATCACGTTGATGATGCAGCGTTCCGTGATATCGGTTGGACAGGTATCGGCTATAAACGGAATGCCGAGCCGGTTGCCGAGAATGGTGGAACACCAGGACATCCAGATAGCGCAGACCCCAGGCACCACAAACACGATACTGTCGCACGTAGTTCGATAATCGTTAACGAAGTGATGCCTTCGGTGGGTCCTCGAAATGTGCCAGAGTGGATTGAGCTCTACAATACATCCACTACGAACGGTGTCAGTGTCAATAAATGGCGAATCACTATCACGAACCACGACCAGGATAGTGCAGATGGTGCGGCTGGTTCATTCGATGGTGATCTGTCTATATCATTCACGCTTGACGCTGATGTTATCCCACCCAGACAGCCGTATCTGATTGTTGCACGTTCTGGTCGCAACACTACCAATCTTCCTAATGATCGTATCCATACGGTCGGTAGAAGGGCTAGTCAGTTGCTACTGAATCCTTATGGGTTCCAGATAAAGGTTGAAGCGTGGGAAAAGGATAACGTCTATCACCACGTTGAGACGATTGGTAATCTCGGTGCAGCACCGGCAAATAATCGTCGTCCAGACGCTCAGTCCTTCGAGCCAATCGCTTGGGAACTGCCGGCAACTATGGATGATGATAACAACCGTGTCTCTCTGGTTCGTGTATCAGGTAGCATGGGCGCTGTTCCGGGAATGCAACAGGGTGCTTGGAAGCTTTTCGATATGAGTAAGCAGATAGGTAGAACGCTTGATGCGACCTATTACGGACACGTTAGCGATCTCGGTAGCCCAGGTCATGTCGTTGGTGGCGTGCTTCCGGTCTCGTTATCGAAGTTCCGTCCCGAACGTCTTGCGACGGGTGAAGTCGTCGTCCGTTGGGTCACCGAATCTGAGTTAGACAACGCAGGATTCAACATCCTTCGTAGCGAAGCCTTAGACGGTGAATTCACGAAACTTAACACGAAATTGATCGCAGGTAAAGGTACAACGAGTGAAAAGAACGCTTACGAGTTCGTTGACACATCTGCGAAACCCAATGTCGTCTACTACTACCAGATTCAAGATGTATCCCTCGACGGTGATGTCACGACCTTAAAGACAACACACCTGCGTGGTAACATCTCTGTAGTCGGTAAACTCACAACGACATGGGGTGGACTAAAAGCGTTGCAATAAGCAACAACTCGGTTATTCAGGGATGAAGATAACCGACGAACTAACCGACCAAAAAGCGGTGGATACCCTGTCCACCGCTTTTTTTATCGTTATCAGACCCCGGTCCGGTAGGTTCGGTTTCCCAACCGAACTGCAGGCGAGGGTTGTATCCTCGCCGAATTATTGTAATTTTTACCATACATTCAACTGTTGACGTAGGTTGGGTTAAGCGGTAAAGCCAATGAAGCGTTCGGGTAGATAGGTATAGCGAAACCCAACAGCTGCCGCTCTTTTGTACCACGATGCACTTCGCATCTGGGCGAGTACGCCGCAAAACTTCCCAGTTTGTGCTGCCAGAACATTGTGTTTTCAGACAAATTTCATCTAACAGAACAGGCTGATGATGCTCTTTTGTACCACAATCTGTTAGATTGTGGTACAGGAACGCTATGTATTCGGAGAAATCTCATCTAACAGAACAGACTGCAGTCAAAATTCTTTGTACCACAAACTGTTAGTTTCCTTGTTTTTGTCCAAGCACATCGGGATCCAGTTGATCAATGAAAGGTTATCAATCCCAGTCCCTATCTGCTTTCAAAAGGGTTTAAAAGGTCTCAAATCACAACACCAGACCTTTGAAACCCTTATCGTAACTCGGCATTCACTTTTCAAGGCATCTTTCGTGCTGGAAAAAGCGATAGAAATCGTGGTTTTGGCTGCCTTTTCGTCTCAAAGGTCTGTAGAAGTTCTTTGCTACCTTTTAAGGTGCTATTTTGTCAATGGGTGCGTGGGTTTGTGTCTCATCAAAAACAGTATGGTTTTCCGCACTTATTGGACGAAAACAAGGTAGTTTGTGCCACCAGAAGGCTGTGTATTCCGAGAAATCTCATCTAAGAAAAAAGGAGAATAAAATGGTCAAAAAACTTCACTTGTTGCTGTTCATCTTACTGCTCAGTTCCATCTTCTGTTTCACAAACACCTTCGCCGATGAAAACGGCGAGCCTATCGACATCGAAAAAATTATCGCAGAAGGCAATTTTGAGTTCCCAACCCCTGACGGCCCAGGCTATATACAAGGCAACGCCGAATATGAAAGAATACCTGATTCTATCCTCGGTGACCCAGACTTTGAGAAAATGCGGGACCTCCCGACAGATAGTCAGGACTACATCCTTGGCACCAAAGTCGGTTGGTTTCTTGTACCCCAGCGGGCAAATCCGAGCCGATTCTGGATCTGTACTGGTTTCCTCGTCGGTCCCGATCTGTTTATGACGAACCACCACTGCATTCATGACGAACAGGGACTCCTTTCGCTTGATGGTGCTGCCATTTTCATGAATTATTATCAGGAACGCGATGATGATCCAACATTTGGTGGCCTCACTGCTCGCGTGTCAGAAATTTTAAGAATGGATGAGCCGAAGGACTACGCGCTCCTCAGACTCAACGCGCCTATCGGGAATACTTACGGATGGCTTGAACTTGATACAACCACTGTCGTAGACTCCACTCAGAGTGTCAAAATTATTCAGCACCCAGCTGCCAGGTCCAAAGAGATCGTCCGGCGCAACTCTGAAATTATCGATATTCCAGTAGGGCATCCACTCCTTGAGGTACCATTCGGGCTGGCGTATCTGGCAGACTCCGAGAGCGGTTCTTCTGGATCGCCGGTTTTCCTGAAGGACGGAACAGGCGTTATTGCGATCCATCACTCCGCTTGGAGCCTCTTTGGTGTACCACAATTCAATGCCGGAACTTTGATGTCGCACATCGTCCCTGAAATCCAGCAGTATCTACCGGTAGTGGAACCGCCCGTAGTGGAACCGACCTACGTTTACTGGACAGACTCCAGCACGGATACAATCCAAGGCGCGAGTGCCGACGGCTCTAACGTCCAAGACATCGTCACAACCGGACTCGGAACACCAACAGGCATCGCGTACGACTCGAACTGGAGCAAAGTGTACTGGACAGACTCCGGCACGGATACAATACAATGGGCAAACCTCGACGGTTCCAACATCGAAGACATCATCACAACTGGACTCGGAACACCAACAGGCATCGCAGTAGACACGGAATGGGGCAGCCTGTACTGGATAGACTCCGGAACGGATAAAATACAGCGCGCATCCCTAACGAGTCCTAACGTCGTCCCCACTGATGTTATTGACATCGTCACAACGGGTCTCAGAACACCTACCGACATCGCATTAGACGCTTACGACCCGCACTTGGGCAAAATATATTGGACAGACTCCGGCACGAATAAAATCCAGCGAGTAAACTTTGACGGGACTAATATCCAAGACCTTGTCACAGAGGGGTTGAGAACACCTACCAGCATTGCATTAGACCTTTTGGCTGGCAAAATGTACTGGACGGACTCCGGCACGGATAAAATCCAACGCGCCAACCTCGACGGTTCTAATATTGAAGACATCGTCACGACTGGACTCAGAACACCAACAGGCATCGCAGTAGACCCAGAAGCTGGTAAAATATACTGGACAGATTCCGGCACGGATACGATCCAGCGCGCCGACCTTGACGGTTCTAACATCGAAGACATCGTCACAACAGGCCTCAGAACGCCTACTGGTATCGCCCTCGCCATTCCACAAATAGTGTCTTCAGATCCACCACCTGACCCTGAACCTCCTGTAGACCCTGAACCTCCTGTATCCGACGACCCTGTGGATGTCAATGCCGATGGACAGGTAACGGTCATAGACCTCGCAATTGTGGCACTCTTTTATGGGACACAGGTACCTGATGGTGTCAGTATCGACGCGGATGTCAACGCCGATGGCACCGTTGATCTATCTGACCTTACCGCTGTCGCCCAAGCAATCGATGCCGCAGGCAATGCTGGCGTTCTTTCTATAGATGATATGCAAGTCGTGTTAGAAGCCGTCGTGGAACAGGCAAACGCCATTGAAGGGGTCGCCGAGGCACCCGCACATTTCGGTACATCTCAGCATGCGCGATTTGCAGGTGTCGCTTATCGCAACGTCGCCGCTGCCTTCGCAGATGCAAAGCACCTCGCAACCGACGATGCTCAGTTCGGAAAGTGGATGCCGCTGCTTAAAGAGCTCCTGCACCTGCTTGCAGAAAGGCAGGAAGTCCCCGACACAACAGCACTGCTACCGAACTATCCGAACCCGTTCAATCCCGAAACGTGGATACCGTACCATTTATCAAAAGGTGCAGTGGTAACATTGACGATCCACGATGTCAGCGGTAGCACAGTTCGCTCGTTGACGTTAGGGCATCAGCCAGCGGGTGTTTATCAGAGCAAGCACCGGGCGGCGTATTGGGATGGTAAAAACGGGAGCGGCGAACCCGTCGCAAGTGGTGTCTATTTCTACACCCTCACAGCAGGCGAATTCACCGCCACGCGCAAGCTCTTGATAATCAAATAGGGAGGCGTTATAAGTTATACTATAGTTTGGACAATCTCTGTCAGGTTCATGCCCAGTTTTCAAGCAATCTTGATTTTTCTGAAAGTTTTTGAAAAAAACGCAACTATCAGAAAAATAAACTTCGATATACCAAAGGCAGCCCCAGCGGGGCGGTATGTTTATAGAAAAAGCATCACCCGCGAAGCTAAGCCCCGTAGGGGCGACATGTTTGTCTTAAGATTGTCTAAACCTTCGTATGAATAGTGGAGTGTGCTGCATCTATAGCCCGATACACATGCCACCCCTACGGGGAAACTAAAGAATGGAAGCATCCACATTCTATAAACATACTCAGGACTTACGCAATTTTGACGATAGCCAGTTTTTTTCGCGGATATTTCTCGGAAAACACAGCGTTCTTGGGGCACAGACTAACAGTCTATGCTACAAAAGAGAAGCATGCGTAAGTCCTACATACTGAAGAAACACCCAAGCAAATAAACCCTACGGGACTAAAGAGGTTGTTTTAAATCATGTAGTTTTTTCAAAGCCTCGGCATCCTTTGGATTCTATGACCAAAGCAGTCAGATAAAACTCCAAAATTGTCCAAACTTTAGTAACTGTTAGAGGTCTATCAAAAAGGTTACCGGACCGATCAAGGCACGATCGTTTTACGCCGAAAAGAAGCCCCGCCAACCTATCCGTTTTGAAAAAAAATGAATATGCTGCCAAAAACTTTACACACCCCAGGCGTGTTTTTTCTTTGACAAGGGACGTGAAAGTGTGTTACACTCTATGGTATAAGTTAGACAGGACTTACGCACTTTTGACAATAAGTGGTTCTGTTAGATGAAATGTTTCAGTAAACACAGCGTTTTGGTAGCACAAACTAACAGTTTATGGTACAAAAGAGCATTATGCGTAAGTCCTATTAGAGATATAAGTTGGATGCGTGCGTTCCGGGAGGGCAGGCGTGTCTGAAAAGGCGGGTGCATGTTCAGAGAAGAAGACCTTCGAGAGTTGTCAAATGTCTCAAGCAGCCACTTCCCCGATAGGAGTGCGAAATGGTTGATCCGTCAGCGCGAACACCTCCAAGCGTTACTTGAAATGCTTGCCGGTGAGATCGCCGATGCGCTTGACTTTGAGCGCGTAGAACAACTCAACCGGAGTTTCATCTCCGATGAACTGCGGACACAAGAATCGGATATGATCTTCAGTGTGCCATTTCGGGAACCGACGGAGCAGTGTGAGGAAGTAATCATCTATATCCTCATAGAGCACCAATCGAGCGTAGACCCGTCCATGGAGCTTCGGTTGCTCTCTTACATGACGCAGATATGGATGGAGGAGCGGTGCTCTTGGATAGAGGGGAAACTCTCCAAGGCGGAGTGGCGGTTGACTCCGATTGTGCCGGTCGTGTTTTACACAGGCACTGGTGCCTGGAAGTCTCCGTTTTCTCTGACGGCTCTTATGGACATCCCTGAAGCCCTGAAACGGTTCGTCCCGACCTTCGACACGCTGTTCCTTGATGTGAAAGCTACAGACCCTGATGACCTGACACAAACAGGGCACGCTTTGGGCTGGTTGTTGACGGTCTTGCGACAGGAGCACTCCGATCCATCCGCCATGCAGCAAGCTCTCCTTGACGCTTTAAACGGACTCAGGGACTTGCACACACAGGACAGAGATGCGTATACGCGCGCCATCTTATACCTCTTCCACCTCATCCTGCACCGTAGAAAAGCAGGCGAACATCAAGACTTACTTCGTGTGCTCAGACAAGAGCATACACAGAATGAGGAGATCATAAACATGACAGGCTCTATCATTGAAATCAGCGAACAACGTGGTGAACAACGCGGTATTCAGAAAGGCATCGAACAAGGGGCACGGCAGACGAGTATCGAAAGCACACTCGCGATCCTCAACAAACGATTCCCTGAGGCTGACGCTGACACATTCACCCGAGCACTCGAAGCCATTGAGGACCTCAACCGGCTCAAGCAACTCATTCTTGAAGCATCTGTCGTTGAGAGTTTTCGCGACTTTCAAGAACACTTAGACGCTTGAGAACGTATCAGAACCGTCACGTCGCACTGCGCATCTGGGGTTTTTGCTGGGGTGTTTCTTCAAGTACACCGCAAATATGGGTTCCCGCACTTATTGGAGAAAAATAAGGTAGTTTGTGACACAAGAACGCTGTGTTTTCAGAAGAATTTCATCTAACAGAACTCGCTATAGCCAAAAGTGCGTAAGTCCTACTAATAAAACAGTCTATCGTCAAAATTGCGTAAGTCCTGTCGGGTTTACAAAGTCATCTTGCGGGTCTGTGCTGTTTAAAATCGGAGTTCAGCAGAGATAAAATCCGATGCTGCGGGTTTCTCAAAAATTCGGGCATAGTCGATATGGATGCCTTTCCACGCAACCCCGATTCCGACTGTCCATGCCCCATTTGAAAAACCGAGTCGGACAGGAACAGCAGGGAACCGATCCCACTCAGCACCGATGTACACCTCTGGCGTTGTTCGGTCGGTTGGGAACGCAATATCTGCTGAGAATTCGTAAGCATCGTAACGGTAGGCGGTGCCGAGTGTCAACCACTGAATACCGTACCCTTCGAGATTTTGTGCAAGGCATCCGAACTTGAGATGCGGGCGCGGTTTGAAAAGCAATCCGATGTCGTAGTTCGTCTGATACCCAAAAAATTGGTAGACATCGGACGGGTGTCTCCGTTTGAACTTAAGGCTCAATCCTGCAGCGATATACGATCCGAATTGACGTGCGATGCCGTAATAATTGAAATCGGGAACGCCACTATCAACACCGAGCGCGATTTTGTTGCCCCAGAACAGACCATAACCGCGGTAGCTATAGCCGATCCCTTTCGGATCGAACCGATAATCGTCGCGATCGTAAAACTTATTCACCCCAAAAAGTTTCACACCTTGCCATTGGATGAGCCCTGCGGGGTTCCAAAAACCGGCACTTGCATCGTCAGCAACAGCCGTGAAGGCATTTCCCATCGCTAATGCACGCGCACCGACATAAAGCGGGCGCGACACTTCTATCGGCAACGCCGCGTGCAGCACCAACGGACACATCAACAACAAACAGAAAAAAATATATACGGTTCGCATCGCCGACAATTTAGCATGAAAGCGGTAACATCGCAAGCAGAAATCAAAAATTTAGGACTTACGCATGTTGCTCTTTTGTAGCATAGGCTGTTAGCCTGTGGCACTATAACGCTGTGTTTTCCGAGAAATCTCATCTAACAGAACGGGCTGCAGTCAAAATTGCGTAAGTCCTGAAATTAATCACTTGACAGCTGTCGTCGATTTCTGCTATTCTAATAGGTAAAAGGAGCAATCGCATGGCAAATCACTTCAAGGACCTATTATGGCAGACTATACTCTCAGCTCAGGGAACGTTTTTAAGGATTTAGGGCTTCCCGCCCCCGATGAAAGATTGGCGAAAGCAAAACTTGCATATAAAATCAATCGCTTAATTGCTGACCGAAAAATGACCGAAAAAGAAGCTGCTAATTTTTTAGGGATACGTAAATCTAAGATGACAGAACTCCGAAACGGTCGATTGCAGGACTTGACCATTGATTGTCTATTCACCTTATTGGGAAAATTGGATCAGCATATCGAGATCCGCGTGCGTCCGAAATTAAACACACAAGAAACTATTGAAGTCGCCTAAAAATGCAAAACACACCCATCGGCACGCTCTACCTCGTTAGCACCCCGATCGGAAATTTAGAAGATATCACCCTACGCGCCCTCCGTATCCTCAAGGAGGTAGACCTCATCGCTGCTGAGGATACACGCCAGACACGTCGCCTCCTAACACACTACGACATCCATACCCCCCTCACAAGCTACTTTGAAGGCAACCAGCAAATAAAAAAATGTGACAAACTAATTGATCGCATGAAGACAGGTGAAACGATCGCCCTCGTTTCAGATGCAGGCACGCCTGTCATTTCAGACCCAGGGTATCCGCTCCTGCGTGGCTGTATTGACGCAGGAATCCTGATCGTCCCGATTCCGGGGGCATCAGCCGTCATCACCGCAGCGTCTGTTGCCGGATTGCCCCTACACAACTTCGCCTTTGAAGGGTTCCTCTCCCCGAAATCTGGGAAAAGAAAACGTCAATTAAGTGTACTCACCGACGAGGAGAGGACGTTAATCTTCTTTGAATCCCCATATCGAGTTTGCCGTTTCTTTGAAGATGTCCTTGAGGTGATGGGAAATCGAGAGATCGTCGTCACACGTGAACTAACGAAACGGTTTGAAGAGATATTCCGTGGGAACGTCAATGAAGCACTTCAGAAATTCCGTGATACGGAGCCGCGCGGAGAGTTCACAATCGTTATTGCCGGAAGGAAGGAAAAAAGATGACAGTTGATGAGATCAGACAGATCGCCGTTATCGGGGCAGGACTGATGGGACACGGTATCGCGCAGGAGTTCGCCAGTGCAGGCTATAACGTCCATATCCGAGACGTTACAGACGAACACCTCGAAACAGCACGTACGCAGATTGAGAGCAACCTCGGCGTACTTGCTGAAAACGGGGTTATCGCAAAAGAAAATATCGCGCCGACGCTGCAGCGCATACAGACGACCACCGAACTGTCCACAGTCGCTGAAAATGCCGATTTTGTCATCGAAGCCGTAACTGAGGATTTGGCGCTCAAACAACAGATATTCGAGGAATTAGACAGAATCTGTCCATCGCACACAATCTTGGCGAGCAATACGACCGCATTAATGCCGAGCCAGATCGGTGTAAAGGCGGAACGCAAGGATAAGATACTCAATACGCACTATTTTAATCCGCCTTACCTGATTCCGTTGGTCGAACTCATTCGCAGCCCTGAGACCTCCGATGAGACAGTCGCGGTGACGTTTGACCTCTTGACGGCTATCGGGAAGACACCCGCGATTATTGAGAAAGAGGTACTCGGTTTCGTCGGACCGAGACTGCAAGCCGCACTCATTCGCGAAGCGTTCGCGATTGTCGAACAGGGCATCGCGAGTGCGGAAACCGTTGATCTCGTCGTGCGGAACAGTTTCGGACGTAGACTCAGCGTCGCCGGGCCGTTTGAGGTCTTTGAACTCGCAGGCTGGGACCTCGTACTTGCCGCCTTTGAAGAACTCTATAAGGATCTCAACAGTTCGTCTGACATCAATCCACTCCTCCGACAGATGGTCGAATCCGGTAAACTCGGCGTAAAATCTAAAGAGGGGTTCTATCGTTGGACAGACGAGAAAATAGAAGAACTCCGAGACCGAATGAATCACGCACTCATACAGCAAGTAAAAGAAAAATAGCAGGCAGACGCCGTTCTGCTATCATACATGCAAACTAAAATATTAAACAGGCTTCGTTCCGTTGCTATGAATAAAAAGTGGCGTGTTCTCGTGCTGCTAATCGTATTAACAGGGGGAATCGTTTTAGCGGGCTACCCTAAACGCGTGTGGGAGTATCTCAGTGAGCTCACCGCCGCCTTTCAGAGTATTGAGACTGCCCGGACGTACATCGCGAGTTATGGCGCACTTGCACCTATCGTATCGGCGATTCTCATGGTATTCCAGAGCGTAATCGCACCGCTGCCGGCGTTCCTGATTACCTTCGCGAACGGCACGCTTTTCGGGTTCTGGTGGGGTTCACTCTTATCGTGGAGCAGTTCGATGGTCGGTGCCACACTCTGTTTCTATATTGCCCGCGCCCTCGGTATCCAACGTATAACACAACTCGTGAGCCAACCGGTCGTTGATAAAACGAACGACTTCTTTGAAAAGTATGGTCCTTATGCGATCCTTGTTGCTCGCTTGATGCCGTTCATCTCTTTTGATGTTGTCAGCTATTTTGCGGGCGCGACTCGGATGCGATTTCTCGGTTTTTGGATCGCCACCGGTGTCGGTCAGATGCCCGCGACCTTGGTTTATTCTTATTTAGGTGAGACCGCATCGCCACACATCCAATGGATATTTCTCGTTTTTGCTATCGTTATCGCGATTTCAGTGGTAAAATGGGTAATACGGAAATAGTTATAAGTTATAAGTTATAAGTTATAAGTTATAAGTTATAAGTTATAAGTTACTATAGTTTGGACAATTTCGGCCAGGTTCACGCCCGGTTTTCAAGCAATCTTGATTTTTCTGAAAGTTTTTCACAAAAACGCAACTCACAGAAAAATAAACTTGGATGTACCAAAGGCAGCCCCAGCGGGGCGGTATGTTTATAGAAACGTCAGGCCCCCCAAGGTCTAAGCCCCAGCGGGGCGATATGTGTACCGTCTTAAAATTGTCCAAAGTTTAGTATAAGTTATAAGTTATAAGTTAATCTTTTGTGGTAGGTACTTTTGTTGTCCCTGCCATAGTGTGTCGCTTTAACCTATAACTGAAAGGTTTTTCGCAGAAAAACCGTACTTATAACTTATAACCATTAAAAATGGAGAATATAAAATGGTACGTATAGGTGTAGTCGGAGTCGGTGGCATGGGGGGTTCCCATTGCAACGCGCTCCCGAACGTTGAGAATTGTGAGTTTGTAGGCGTGGCGGATCTACGCCTCGACGCAGCACAAGCCGTCGCGGAGAAACACCAAATTCGCGCCTTCCAAGACTATAAGGAACTGTTTGCTATCGTGGACGGTGTCGTCGTCGCAACACCACCGGTAGCACATACACAGGTCGTCGTCGATGCAGCGGCGGCAGGGGTACACGCTTTCTGTGAGAAACCGCTCTCCCTGACGCTCGCTGACGCGGATGCGATGATCGCCGCATCGGATAAGGCGGGCACGCATCTGATGGTCGGACAGGTACTACGTTTCTATCCTGTCCACGAACTCGGTAGAGAAATGGTGGACAATGGCGACATCGGCGACATCACCTACATTGAGACCGATTACACGGGACCTTACAACGCACCGCGTACACGTCCCGACAGTTGGTACGGCACCGTCGGCGGACTTCTGGAAAACGGTATCCACAAATCCGACTTGATTAACTGGTTCGGCGGCACTGCGTTGACCGTCGCAGCGGAGGTCGGCAGCTTCTCCGGACACGACGACTGGGAGGATTATACCGTTTCGCTTATTCGTTACGATTCGGGCGCGGTCGGTATCTTACGGTGGGGCCGTTTCCTCGGCGCACGCGGCACAAACGAGACGATCATTGACGGCACGAAAGGGTCACTCCGTTTGGATATGGCAGCCGATCTCGCCTATTTCAAGAAAATCGGTGGCGATTGGGAGGAGATCGTTCCGAACCGCGATGGACCGAGCAGAGTCGTCGGTGAACTGACCCATTTTGTTGACTGTATCCGAGACGACAAAACACCGATGATTGACGGTAGAGGCGGAAAACACGCCGTAGAGATCGTTCTGGCGACTTACCAATCGGCGAAAGAGAAAACCAAGATCGCGCTGCCAATGGCATAAATGATCTTCCTTATTCTCAATATCATCCTGCTTTCCGGGTTCGGGCTTTTTCTGAAGCACGCCAAAACCAATCAGCAACGACTGAACCCGATCGGTTTTGTCAATTACCTCACCGCGTTCTGTATTAGCGTCTGGGCACTCTCGCTCGAACAGGATTTCGCCTTTTCAAAGCTGACACTCGCGTTAGGTGTGGCGAACGGCGTGACGTATGCCATCGGATTTGAACTATTCACAATCGGCATACGTCTGAGCGGCGTTGTCGTTACGGTTGCGATCGTCAGACTCTCAATTGTGATACCGATTCTGGTGTCGATCCTGTTTTGGCAGGAGATCCCAAACCTCTGGCAGAGCATCGGGCTCCTCTTGACTTTCCTGGCGATCCCGCTCCTCAGCCAACGCGAAAAGGAACCGACCGACAAGTGGACACCTGACAGACCAGAAATCAGTCAAGGCTTAGGTTTCGCTGTTGTTATCACGATTCTGCTCGTTACCGGTATATCACGGCTCACCATGAAAGCCTTCAACGAGATGTGTCCTATCGACGAGAAGGCGTTCTATATGACACTACTCTTCGGTGTGTGTACAGTCGTGTACTTGGGTGTATGCCTCCGTCAGAAAGTATGGCCAAACTGGTGGGAAGCCTTCTACGGTGTGCTAATCGGAGCCTGTAATGTCGGCGGGAGTTGGGCACTGCTGGTCGCACTCGATAAGGTGAGTGCTTTAATCGCCTTTCCGATGTCAAGTTCCGGCGGTGTCCTATTCACGATGTTTGTCGGGATGGTATTCCTTCGCGAGCGGTTGAGTCGGACATCACTCATCGGTGCACTGCTTGCGATGATTGCGTTAATCTTTGTCAATCTGAAAACGTGATGTAATAGAAGCGATCTCCAGATTGTAATACATTTACCGAGATTCGGTCTCCTTTATGAAAGCTGAATGATTCTGACTTTATACCAAATCAAATTTGACTTTAAGCATGAAATGTAGTATCATTTATGAAAAATGGAAACTCTGAAGAAAAATGCGAGAAAGCATAGAACTTCTCATCCGAAGCGTCCACCTGATCGCAACGATCATCTGGTTCGGAGGTGTCCTCTTTTCTACCTTCGTCGCAATGCCGATCCTGCAACAGAACCTAACATCGCAAGACTTATTGGCGGTTCACAACCGTTTTCGGACATGGATACGATTGATGATTCATATCCTTCTGACAACAGGCGCGATGGTGTTCTTTATTGTCGCATGGGATAACGGATTTTTTGCGGAGCAGGACAGTAGCGAGTTCAATTTCAAGACTTATATGCTCATCTTCGTCGCAAAACTTGCGGCATTTGGACTGATGGCCCTCTTTTGGGGACTGTATAGCTCACTCTATCGGCGGCACCTTGAGGTTGCCCCACCAGACAGCGAAGCACATCACAACCAGAGTCCCTATATCAATATGTGGAGAGCGTTAACGCTGGTTGCAGGTTTAATCGTTTTCGCACTTGCACTGTTATTGTAACCCTATTTTATGACTGAGGTTTTAACCGCCCCTTTGTGGAACAAGACACACAATTATAAAACGGAGTAGGCTGCTACGCGTGCAAACTGATCTGCAAGTCTGGAAGATTTATTTGGATACTTGTTGTTTGAGCCGACTTTTTGATGTACAAACTCAACTTCGGGTCCATCAGGAGACCCAAGCGATTGAACAGATTCTCACTCAGTTTCAGGTTGGTCACTGGGCCTGGATATCTAGCAATGTTTTGATGGAGGAAGTAGAACAAAATCCAGATCCGCAACAACGTGCCGAAATCATGGATTGGTTAACTAACACCTATCAAACTGTCTCCGCCGGATTATCAGAAGTCTTAAGAAGTAAGCAGTTAGAAATATTAGGTTTTACAGAGGTGGATGCGCTGCATATCGCCTGTGCAGAAAGCGGCGACGCTGATATTTTTCTAACAACAGATGATGGGATCCTCAGAAGGGCGAAGCGCAATAGTTCGCAACTCTGGGTTCACGTTGAAAATCCTTATGTATGGTTAGAGGGGAGCGAGGAAAATGAACATATTGGAAATGACTGATAATGAAATTTATGAACTTGGGCTCAAAGCACTATTAGCTAAACTCGGTGCCACCAAAACGCAGTGGTTTATTCAGCAACAGCAACCTGGTACGGGTAATTATTCTGTTGATCGGCACAAATGGTTAGCGAATTTACCGGATATTGACACTCTCGCCAAGCGCATTCAAGAACGTGAGGTCACCAGAAAAGTTGAAGAACGCGCCCGTGCCCGTCGATTCGCAGCAAGCCAAAGCGAAATACAGAAAATGACGGATATCGAAATCTATGAAATTGGCAGTCGCGTCCTTACCAAGACACTCGGAGTCGCTGGGTCAATGAACTTTATACGGCAGTGTCAAGAACTGAACGGCGGTTATCCCATTGACCGGATCAGGAACATGGAAGAAGCGAAAGAAAATATTAAGCTTTATACAGCAGGCCTGAGACTCAATCCAAAAATGGTTGAGGGATATATTAGGCGCGGTAACGCCTACAGTTACATCGGCGAGCATGCGAAAGCTATTGCTGACTATGACAAGGCGATAGAACTCAAGCCAGAGTATCCTAAAACTTATTACCGACGAGGCTTGGCTTACGCCAAAAATGCCGAGTATACCAAAGCTATCGCTGACTATAATGAGGTCATTCAACGCGATCCTGAACATGCCGAAGCCTACCGCAGCCGAGGCAAAGCCTGGCAACACCTTAAGGAACAGGAAAAAGCCAACACCGATTTGACAGCCGCTAAAGCACTTGAGACAAGCACCACGCCGTCTGTTCAATTATAGGCCTCCCGGGTATAAACAGATACAAGACGAAAATACGCTTAAAAAAATGCAAAATACAAAAGTCCAAGCAGTCTCATGGAATATCACACGATTGTGTAATCTGAAATGTACGCACTGCTACCTCCCGGCAGGGTTCGTAGATACAAGCGAGTTAATCGATGGGAACCTCCATCTCTCCGACATTCAAGGTACGCATAAACTTTCGAGAGATGCAGAACTCAGCCAAGCACAATGTTTTCGTGTCATCGATGAGATCGCCGAGATCAACCCGCATATCCTTCTCATCCTCACCGGCGGAGAGCCGTTATTACGCCCGGATATCTTGGAGATATCGAAGTATGCCTCCGATACCGGGTTTCTTGTTGTTATGGGCACAAACGGTGTCCTGCTCAACGATGCAGTCGTCGAGAAGATGCAGCAGCACGGTGTTACCGGTGCAGGCGTAAGCCTTGACTCGATCCAACCCACCGACCACGACAAGTTTCGCGGTATGCAAGGCGCGTGGAAAGCGACGATGAACGGTGTTGAGGCACTCAAACGCGCACAGATGGATTTTCTCGTCCAAACTTCCGTAACGCAGTGGAATTACGACGAAATCCCGAAAATCGTTGAATTCGCCTATCAACTCGGTGCCAAAGTACTCAATCTCTATTTTCTCGTCCGAACCGGCAGAGGCAAGACTGTGATGGACCTCACGCCTGCACAATATGAGAAGATGCTTGAGACGATGTTCGAGTTACAAGCAGCCTATACCGGCAAGATGCTCATCGCTGCGAAATGTGCACCACACTACAAACGTGTTATCTATGGACAACAGTCCGATTCCGCTTTCCTTCAAGGCTACCCGAGCGGTACCTGTCCGTGCGGTATCTACTACTGTCGTATTACACCGGAGGGCGAACTGACACCGTGCCCGTATCTACCCGTTAGCGTTGGAAACCTCAAGGACGAAAGTTTCGTTAAACTCTGGAATGAATCGAAGACTTTTCAGGACTTGCGCAACCGGAATCTGCTTGAAGGAAAATGCGGTGCCTGTGAATTCAAAGAGGTGTGTGGCGGTTGTCGAGCGCGTGCCTATGCCACCACTGGTAACTACCTCGCTGAAGACGCTTCGTGTGAATATAAGCCAGGGTCGGCATCTGTTAAGGGAGACGGCGCACAACGTGGTGCGCCGCCTGTACAGATTGAGAAAAGGATCGCTTTCGCAACGGAAGCCGATTACGATTTACAATGGACGGAAGCAGCGGAACAACGATTGAAACGGGTGCCGTCATTCGCACGCGGTATGGTGGTTAAAAGCGTAGAGAAATACGCACGCGAACACGGCTATCGGGAGGTTACCCCCGAACTCATGCAAGCCGTCAAGAAACGATTCGATGAAACCGGTATCCCGTCCTTCAGACCACGTCGTTAATAAACGCCGGAGATGCGGTTTGCAACCGCACTGCAGTTCTAACCAACAGAGGAAACCGAAATGCTTACAGCAGATCAGATAACATTTTTTCAGGAACACGGGTATCTTATCCTTGAAAATTTTGTCGATTCGGAGATAATAGAAACATGGCGGGAGCAGATCTGGAAACATTATAATTCCGGTCTCAATACGCCGGAGACGTGGCCCAGCGACTACGTGGTCCAGAACTTCAGTTTCTCGCCGTTGTTCGGGCAGCTCCCTGCGATGCAAGAGATTACCGCGCAACTCGGTGATGGACAGTTCGCTGGGGGTGGCGGTTCACCGCTCGTTAAATGGCCCAACTCTGAAGAGAAATGGACGATGCCCGGTAGCGGACACATTGATGCCTACGGTCCCGGTGGCTGGAGCCCTTTTATGCTCGGTGCGACGACCTATCTTTACGATGTTGAACCGGGTGGCGGTGCTTTCGTCTTTTGGCCCGGAAGCCACAACTCAACGCATAAATACTTCCTTGAATATCCAGAACAGATTGATGGCAGTTTCTATGACATCAAAGACTGGGGATGGCATGTGCTTTCAGATTTATCGCCAGAGGGACCCCGCGAGTTTACAGGTGCCGCTGGTGATGTTGTTCTCTGGCACGCGTTTCTGTGTCATACAGGGTCAGCGAATATACGAGCGGTTCCGCGTTTCGGGATCTTTGCACGCTACTCGCATAAAAAGCGAGAAGAGATTAAATACGAAATTCCAGAAGACCTTTGGAAATACTGGGCAATTTAAGGAGATGATATGAGCGAACAAAATAGCGCACACGAACGGATTACGCATGTTGAAGAACGCTTGACGCGTGTCGAAAATCTACTCGTCAGTATCAACGAGAAATTGGATCAGCGGTCTGGTATCGGTGAAGTGGACACCGCAAAAGCGGAAGAATTCAAACAGTGGGTGACCAATTACGTCTCAATGCGGTTGCAACAACTTGTGCCGGAGACCTGTGACCACCCCGATGCAGCCGTGCTTCAAGACGGTCCCTACCTCGACAATACCACAGTGCCTTGTACGGAGGAGGTCGAACACCGCGTTAAGCGGATACCGATCCCGTTTGTCCGTGAGATGGTCGTCCAGCGCGTCGCTGAGAATGCACGCGAAGCTGGCGTTGAACGTGTCGATATCGATTTCTTCGAGAAAGCCGCTACATTTTGACAATGCGAAGCCACAGAGGAGTTCCCTCTGCCGAATTTTGACTGGAAGGACTTCTTAAAGGCACCACTGTAAAGAACAAGTTTGAAACCGTGTATGTTCCCAAACCGGTCGCGATTCACCAAAAACCATCGTGGAACGTAGTGGAACGATGCCCAGGGGCCCATAATTAAAAAAATGGATTGGGTTTTCAATACCTTCTCAGAATATCTGGAGAACGACTTCAAGAAGCGGGTCGGGAACCCGAATCCGACCGTCGCCGACCTTTGGCAAGCCTTTCAGATTCTCTTTCCTGCCACCTCAGCACAACTCCTCGTGCAGGAACCTGTAGGCAATACGGTACGGTTTAAACCGCTTGCCTTCTATCACGCCGACGAAATGGGACCCTTGATTGAAACGCCGATGGAATATCTGAAACAAAATTTCGGAGGCGGCAAGTTCAAAATTAATTTCTATCACGGTATGCAGTTTATCGCAACGATCAACTTCAAGCCAGAGGGACCTGAAATCTGGCGTGAACTACCCGAAATGGAAACCGATCCGACGATCGACGAAACGGAAACTTAAAGGAGTAGGCACACACCGTGTGCCGTAACCGAGGATAAGGAAAATGGCGCAACAACAGGAATTTGGAGAATGCCCGTCGTGTGGAAACGAGAACCTCCGACGGTTAGATGGAAATTCATGGTTCTGCTTGGATTGCGATTGGGACAACCTTACAGTTATACCGACAGGTAATGACGAGATCCTTGCATCCCTGCGGCACGGAGACATCCATGCACGACGGATCGCCGCACAAGCACTCATTAATATCGGGGATGCCGACCGGCACCTCGCTACCTTGACCGATACGACAACGTTATTAGAGGCGTTAGATGATGCGGATGCCGATGTACGCTACTTCGTCGCAGTCGCGCTCGGCAAACTCAAAGCCAGCCTCAGCCTTGGTAAACTGAAGCAGCTTGCCAAAGATGACGCTTCCGCACTCGTCCGAGAAGGTGCTAAAACGGCTATTGAACAGATAGAATCGCGGAAGTTATCTTAGGGGCTATCGGTTATCAGCAGTCAGCTGCAGTCTCAGGGGTATTCAATTGTACGATTTGGATCATGGTTTTGCTTTACATATGTGCCCGTTCTTAGGAAAGATCGCGAGCGCAGCTCGCTCCTACAGAGGAAGACGTATCCATATATATAAAGTGAATAGGTACAATTGAATGG
>JAJDXV010000046.1 GCA_022823085.1 Candidatus Poribacteria bacterium | reverse complement strand
TGCGATGGAGCACACCCGGGATAAATGCCATACTCTTTTGGCGATGTTTGCAAAAGAATGACGCAGCCGATACTTATTGGGATACACAAACTATGCCAAACGCAGCATAAATACGCTGCCAAAAACTTTACACACCCCCTCCCAACCGTTCAATAATTGCTTAATCTCGTCCTGCTCAAGCGCACGGCTAAGAATCACAATCTCGTCAATACCGCCGGTAAACGACTCCGGCCCGAATTTGAGCTGTAACACCTGCCCGGCAGCGACCTTGCCGTTCCATTCCGGCTTCCAGTCTGCCTTGGCCGAGTCCAACGCGCCTTGTTTACTTTCAGGTTCACCATCAACATACATCTCGACATTTAAGCCGTCGTACGTTCCAGCAAGGTGATACCACTGCCCCTGTTCCAATTCTGTTTTGCCATAGAAACCGGGGGTAATGCCTGCGTCTGTCCAGACTCTAAATGAGAAACCGTCAGGTATAGGTTCACCAGCGGACTGATCTTCCAACAGATAGGCACCGTTTTTCCGGACACCTGTATCCGAATCGGCATCTACTCGGAACCATGCAGCGACGGTCAGTTCGTCGCTGACACTCTGGAGACTCTTTGAATCTTGGACATCAATACTACCGCCACCACCAGCGACGACAGCCTTACCGAATTTACCGTCTTCAAATTTAAAGTTTCCGACAATATCTCCATCATTGCCGTTGCCGGATGCGTCTTTAACATCGCCTTCAAAGAGCCAGACACCAACAATCGCAGGATCATCTTCTTCAAGTGCCCAAGAAAAAACGCAAAGACATAAAAGCAACACAACACTTATCGTTAGTAATCTCATTTTGATTCCTCCTGCCCTAAATTTTTTGGGAATTAATACAGGACTTACGAAAACCACTTTGTAGATGGGGATGTAACTCCATCTTGCAGATCAGGCGTAGAAAATTGTGCAAGTCCTAACTATATGAAAATAACAGGTTTACCTGTATTCTGTCCGTGTGAAATATCATATTACAGTCTTTTTTCTTTTTTGTCAAAGACATTTTTCGTGCCAGTAGAAAATATTTTCTTGTGGACTGGCGTGAAATATGCTAAACTGTTAGGCGTATGTGAAAACGATACCACCATATCAGGCAAAAAAAGGGGAATCAGATGCTTCAACAGAACACACCGCGTGCATTTCATGTGATGACGAAGCCGATCGGACCGATATGCAACCTGGATTGCGAATACTGCTTCTATCTCGACAAAGAGAAACTCTATCCCGAAACGCGATCCTTCCGGATGAACGACGAAGTACTGGAGAATTACGTCAAGCAGTACATTGAGGCGCAGGAGATCAACGAAGTCACGTTCGCGTGGCAAGGTGGCGAACCGACACTGATGGGTGTCGATTTCTTCCGACAAGCGATCCGATATCAAGAAAAATACAGACGTCCCGGCATGCAGATACAGAACTCGTTTCAGACGAACGCCACACTTCTTGACGATGAGTGGGGCGAATTCTTCAAGCGGAATAGGTTCTTGATTGGCGTAAGTATTGACGGACCGCCGGAAATCCATGACAAATATCGTTACGATAAACGCGGTCGTCCATCGTCCGAGCAGGTCATTCGTGGACTTCGTATCTTGCAGAAGCACAAGGTCGATTACAATATACTGTGTGTTGTCAACAAGCACAACGCCGAGTATCCGAAAGAGGTGTATCACTACTTCAAAGAACTTGATGCGGAGTTTATGCAGTTTATCCCGGCAGTTGAGAATTTCGGTGGCAAGAATGTGTCCCCGCGTTCCGTTACAGCACGTCAGTACGGCAAATTCCTCTGCGCTGTCTTTGATGAGTGGGTGGTAAACGACATCGGCAAAATTTTCGTCCAGATTTTTGATGTCGCACTGGAGGCGTGGTTGGGGTATAATCCGAGCCTCTGTGTTTTCAATGAAACCTGCGGTGATGCGCTTGCAATTGAACATAATGGGGACCTATACTCCTGCGACCACTTTGTTACACCTGATTATCACGTCGGCAACATCGCCGAAAACACAATTCAGGAGATGGTGGATTCGACGTTCCAACGCAAATTCGGCACAGATAAACGCGACACACTTCCGGAATACTGCCGAAGCTGCGAAGTGAAGTTTGTCTGCAACGGCGGTTGTCCGAAAAACCGGTTTATCAAAACACCGACCGGTGAAGACGGTCTGAACTACCTCTGTGCTGGCTATAAGCAGTTTTTCAATCACATTGACGAACCGATGAAGATGATGGCTGCCGCTCTACAAGCCGGACGCCCCGCGAACAGTATCATACCGATCATGCGACAACGCCAGCAGGCAAAAGCACCGGGCAACGTTGGAAGTTCAACCGTCTTACAGAAAGTCGGACGCAACTCGCCGTGTCCGTGTGGTAGCGGTCGGAAATATAAGCAGTGCTGTCTAAATAAAAAGTGAGCCAGTCCTATGCGTTAAGTTAGAGAGGCAAAACTTTGTCAAAAAATGTGATGGTTATTGCCGGTCCAAACGGATCGGGCAAAACGACTTTTGTGTCCGAATACCTCCGCGATTCAGAGAGCTCCGTATATATCAGTGCCGATGCGATTGCCGAAAGATTGGTCTCAAGACCGGAGGAAATGGACAGCGTCAAAATTCAAGCAGGACGCCGCTTTATAAAAGAGATCCATGAGCTCATTAAAGCGGGGACAGACTTTATTGTGGAGGTGACGCTTTCGGGGAAAGGGTTTGCGCGGATCATTGATCGATTGAAAAGCGCGGGTTACACGGTTGCTATCGTCTTTATATTCCTCAAGTCTCCTGAAACAAGCGTTGCCCGTGTGCGAAATCGTGTGCAGGCAGGTGGACACCATGTCCCCACAGAAGATGTCATCCGTCGCTTTTATCGGAGCAAGCATAACTTTTGGTATACGTATAGAGAGTTGGTGGATCGATGGAGTCTGTTCTACAACTCTGTGGAACACTTTCAGGAAGTCGCTTCTGGTGAAGGCAACGAAGTTAAGGTGATGAATGAAGTTTTCTTTGAAATATTCATGCAAGACATTCCCAATGGAGGCGTATAATGCGTAACGACAAATTAAGCCTTGAAACCCACGAGTGGGCACGTGAGATGCTACGAATCGGCAATCGCGCAGTCAAAAGAGCGCAAGAAGAAAACCGAAAAAAAGGGATTCCAAATGTGTATGACATCAATGGACATCTCTATTATGAACTCCCTAATGGCGAACTGACGAAAGAAGATCCGTATCCATTATCAAAAGAGACAGATTCAAGCGAGGAAAAATGCTAACTGTTTGTTACGACCCTTACGCTGGCACATTAGGTCGATTCACACGTGCCGAGATTTTTGATCTCGTCGCCGATGCAGGCTACGAAGGTATCAATATCCCTGTCCATTCCGGTTTACTCGGTGAGCTCTCAACAGCAGAAATTGATGATGCTGTGAACCTCGCTGAGAAACATGGACTCGTAGCGCCGACAATTGGTTTCGGCAACCATATCCTGACAACGCCTGCCCAAAAAACCGAGGCATTACAACACTTTGAAATTGTGCTTGAAGTTGCTCGTCGATTCGATGCTGAGGTCATCGGCGTGTGGGTGAACCCATCGGAGGGTGCATCAAGACAAGAATCTTTAGATGCCCTTGCCGATAATTTATCACAGATGATAGACCCGTGCCGTGAAAACGGCATGAAAATCGCACTTGAGTTTGAAAAGGGATGTCCACTCGATAACTACCGTGAAGGGGTCGCCTTTATTGAGGACACAGGGTTGCCGGTCTATTTGACGTGCGATACGTACCATCTCTTCAACGACGGTGCGGAACCGCACGCAGCGGTACACGCGATGAAGACGTGTTTGGGGGATGTCCATGTATCTGGAAGCAACCGCGGTGAACCGGGTGGAGGCGTTTTCGATTTTGAGACGTTTGCACAAGGTTTGAAGGAGATCGATTTTTCCGGTCCGTTGGTCGTTCAATACAAAATGGAAGATGTGGCGAGTATCGCGCGCAGCTGCGAGTTCACTAAAAAATTCCGAGCAATGATACAAGCGTAGAGAGGAGATTTTGGAATGCGGCAAGTTATTGCGTTAATTTGAGAAAAACTTGAAAAATGCTTGCTATAAGTTTAGAATTATACTCAAACGCATTTGAATAGGATTATTATTATGGAACAGGAACGATTAACCGAGACGGAAATGAAGCTGAAGCATCCAGAGCAGTATTATTTATGGTTGAATGCGAAAAATAACGAATCACGCGCGACCGAGCCCTCGCCTACGGAGGATGAAAAATCGAGCGCGACCGGTGTTCCAGATCCGTACCTGCATAAGATATTTGAGGTGAGTGATAAATATCTAAAGCGCGTGTTCAATGAAGAACTTTTGAACGAATTTAGGACGAATTGCTTTCGTGATATTCGAGGCAATCGGAGTTCGACTATAGAGCAGTTTGTCAAAGCCTACTACAATTTCGTAAAGAGAGAACATCAAAAACAGTACACCGGTGCGGATTCAGAGCTGAATCAATCCATTTTTTCTGAACCCCACATTCCGAAAGCATTGTGGGGCAACTGTCTGGATTTTTTGCGGCGTATGGATAGTGAAAGTGTTCAACTAATGGTCACCTCTCCGCCATATTATAATGCGAGAGATTATTCCCAATGGGCAACCCTGGATGACTATTTGAATGAAATGTCCTCTATTATCAAGGAATGCTATCGGGTCTTGGATAATCATCGCCCTTTCGTTTTCAATGTCGGGGACATATTTGACAACGACAACAGGCATACCAAATCGTCTTGGGGAAAACGCCGAATACCTTTAGGGGCATATTTTACTCAGATATTTGAAGATCACGGTTTCCAATTTGTGGACGACTTCATCTGGGATAAAGGGGAAGTTCAGACCCAACGGCATAAAAACGGAAACAGACCGTATCCATTGTATCAGTATCCGATCAACTGTTATGAACATATTTTTGTTTTTTACAAACACCGGTTAGACCAAACGCTTTATCCCTGTCCAGTATGTGGTTGTTTAAAAGTCAATGGAAACGCTTACTCTGGGGTAGGTGTTAAATCTTGGGAATGCAAGAATTTAGACTGTTTTGAGCGATCGGCGAGCAATCGCGGAAAACGCTTTTCAGCCCGCACTCAGTTGATGACTGGGTTGCAACAAACCGATAATCACATTGATGAAGATTTGCTGCGTATATGGCGGCGCGATGTCGTCAAGATTCCGCCAGTGATTAAAATAAACAGTAAGGGTGAAAACACACTTGGACACACAGCACCTTTCCCTAAGGAAATTCCTGAATATGCAGTTCAAGTGTTCAGCGGTGTAGGTGAGTCAGTTCTTGATCCTTTTGCCGGGGCATTTACCACAACAATAGAATCATTTCGTCAAAAACGGAACAGTATTGGAATAGAATTGAATCGGACAATGTTTCGAGATGCCGTGTTAAATAGGTTCTCCAGTGTTCTCGGTATGCATCCAAAGGAGTTAGGAAATGAGTGGATCTGATAGTGATAAACACGTAATTGGTCTTTATGGTGAGATGCGCTTAGCGATGGAACTGCATAAACGAGGGTGGCAAGTTTTTAGGGCGTAACGTTAAATTATTTAGTTTTATCGTATAAAAGGGTTAGGTTGTTCTCACCGGGTACATATAGATACGCGTTTCTGCCCGTGAAATACTGTGCGTATACACTCTCCCAATCGCTGTTCGTCAGTTTCCAACGTGGCGCGGGACCGAGTTTAAAATAGACAATGTCCGCTTCTTCAAGACTCTTAAACGGATAATCACCGATCGGCGCGCCTCGGTGTCGAGATACGAAAATAACGGCGTTGTGAATGTTTTGTTCCGCTACCATCGGTGGCAGCTTCTGGTAGACATGCCCCCAATTCTGATACCTCTCCCCAATACGGATATAACTCCATACAATGTTAGCACTGAGCAATAGAAGGCAGGCCCCGACGGCAATGGCAAGCCCGCGCCGTTCACGCAGTCTGAACCCCTCATAACAGATAAACATCCCGCGCGCAAACAACGGGATGAAACCGAGAAACGTCGATTCGGTGTAGTAGCGAGCGTTTACCGGTGTGAACCCCCACGTCGAACCTTCAAAATAGAAAAAGGCGTAAAGCAGTAGATTCGAGACAAGTAGCGCGAGACAGAATACATCGTATCTATTGCGTGTTCGGTGGAAGAACGGAACCAACACCAAACACCACGGCAGGATTAAAGGCACGAAAGCGATCAGCCATGTCAATGACAATTCAGCATCTCTCAACAAATTGTGGTGATAACTCCCCCAACCGAGCGCGTTGAAACTGATGCACGGAAGAATGTGCCGCCACGTCCTTTCGATTGCCCATGCGGGTGTGAAAATACCTGCCTGTTCAATATTAGGTACGTAACCCTCTGTCCGAGGACCGAACCCGATCTTATCATAAGGCTGTGCAACCGTGTGCGTGAACATGAACGGGTCTTCAGTGAAATGTGCGTTCCACGCCATACACACACCGAGCATCACAACAAAAGGAATGAAGAAGAATCCGAAACGTTTCAACGTAGCGGATAGTGCTTGCAGCTGCTGCCGTTGCGTCAAAAGATGATAGAGTGTTAACCCGCCTCCGACGACACCGAAGACGACCGCCGAGAGTGGACGCGTGTTGAACGCATATCCCAACGCAAATCCTGAGAGCAGTGGGTAGCCGATCCGTGCAAGGAGCGGCGCGTCGCTTTTGCAGTTCAAGGTCTTCAGAAGCGTAAACAGATAGAGTGAAAGATAGAAGCGACTCACCGGTTCACTGAACCACGTCGATCCCATACCGAGCGTCGCCGGTGAAATGAGACCGATCACAGCGGCAAGGAGCGCGATGCCGTTGTGGAGCTGCCCGTATATCTCCTTCACAAAAAGGTAGAGAAACAGCAGGGCGCCCCCTGTCGCAAGCGCGGGAATCAACCACGGTGCGTTGATAAACACACCGAACATCAACATCAGGGCGTTACCGAACGGGTATTTTGAATACCATTTGCCGTTGAAAATGTTGATATGGGGCGAAGAAGATAAACCTTGTTCTGGTGGTGCAGGAAACGAGAGCTTGCCTTCTGCAAACAACTTCGCTTGGAACAGATAAGAGACGGTGTCCGGTTCAAAGTAGGAGAACTCGAAATAGATACCGCATAGGAGGACCGATAGGAGCACACCAAGTATCGCAATGATAAAAATAGGTTTATTAATTTTCATAGTATTATTGTTCGCTTGTAAAAAAATTTGACATTTGCTGATCAATACGGTATAATATCATTAAGTGTAAATTAAAGTCACTAACTTTTTAGTCGCAAGTTTTGGCTTGCAAACGACACCGAAAAAATGCTTACCATCACTACATTTAACATCCATCACCATCATTCGGTCCACTTTTGAGTAGAGCGGATGAGGGAATGTGAATAAATATCTTTGATACGAAGCAAGTTTAACTTGTTTGGACCCTGGTAAACGAGCCGCTCTCCTCCGTGCTATGTTGTCGGCATGCGCGAGAAAAGAGTAAGCGTTTACTGGGTTTTTTTTTGATTTTTTGACGATAAGGTTTCCGCCCCCTTTTTTCTGCGTTGTCAGAAATGGGTTTCTGCTATGATTGTGGCAGGATTGGAAACTTATAAGTCCTTACCTCGAAAATTGAAACAGAAGTTTCTAATAACAATAGATGGAGCATGTGTTCTCGGGCACATGAACGAAAAATGGAGAAGTTTGAGAAACCTACTGGAACGAACGACTTTCTACCGGCTCAGATGGTTCAACGAAATTTCGTCGAGAATGTCGTTCGTGAAACTTTTGAAACTTACGGATATGCACAGGTGCAGACCCCACTCTTTGAATCCTTCGCACTTTTATCGGCGCAATCCGGTGAAGAGATCCGGCATAAGATGTTCACATTCGTCGGTTCAGATCGCGTGGACTACGCCTTGAGACCGGAACTGACCGCCCCTGTCTGCCGACTCATCGCAAATGGAAAATTAAAAGACCTTCCTTACCCGTATAAACTCTACTACATCGGACAGTGTGTACGGCAGGAACCGGTTACCGACGGAGCCGAAGTAAAGCGGGAATTCCGGCAAGCAGGTGTTGAACTTGTCGGACCGGCTTCCGCTTACGCAGACGCTGAAATCATCGCCATCCCGACCCGAATCCTCGAAAAACTCGGTATCTCAGGTACGAAATTGCGCATCGGTAATACCGGGATTTTCCGAGAGATTTTCAAACAGGCCGCACTCGATACCAAAGACCACGGCGAAATTATATGGGATATCGATTACCTCGCTCGCCTGCGTGCTGAGAGCCACCTCTGGGATATCGAAACGCTCCGAGACGCACTCAATATGTTACGCAGATCACAAGGATCAGACTACCAAGGCACCCACAAAATTGATACCTCCGATATTGAGGAATTGACCGAACGGACGGCAGCTACATACACAGAGAAACTACCAGTAATCGCTGAGGAGACTTATAAAGCACGGTGGCACCGCTACTTCGGCATCTCTCAAGAAATGGCGCAATGCTGTATAGATGTCTCAAAAATTTATGGGGATAAGGACACCGTAATGGCAGCATGCGAAACACATCTCGGCAATACCGCACAGGCAGCGCGCCAAGAACTGCTCTCGCTCTGTGAATGCTTGGAAAATTACGATATTACCGACTTTGAAATCAACCTCGGTATTACACGCGGGTTCGATTTCTATACCGGCACGGTTTTTCAGGTTGAATTAACGGAAAAACGTTTACCGCTCTGTGGCGGTGGGAGATACGATGGACTCATCGACGCCTTCGGAGGCCCGCCGACACCCGGCGCAGGATTCGCATTCCAATTCGACGCACTTGTAGATGCCTACATTGACACGGGAAAAGCAACCGGCAACGGCAAAAAGGACTATTTCATCGCAGTCGATACATCTGAACAGATTTCGGAGGCGTACCGACTCGCTGAGAACCTACGGCGAAACGGAAAAAACGTGGAAGTCGATCTGATGGAACGCGATCTACAGGAACAGCAGGAATACGCCAACCGAACACACTACGATTACCTGCTCCGTTTAACCGGAAACGAACCGATATACCGGATTCAGTTGAAAACTGGAAACGCTGCGTCAGTCACGCTTGACGATCTCCTGTAAAAGAAAATTGGGGCTACAAACGCTAAAGAAGAAGGAGCATTTACGATGCAAACGGAATCACAACGGACGCTGAACCTACTTTTACCGAAAGGGAGCCTCCAAGGAGAGACCCTTGAACTGTTTCAGCGTGCCGGTTACGAACTCAACGGTTATACCGGAACTGACAGATCTTATCGCGCGACCTTCCGCGATGACGACGAATTTCAGGTCAAGATTTCACGTCCACAAGAGATACCGGTCTATGTCGGCATGGATGACTTCTACGATTTAGGGATTACCGGTCAAGATTGGGTCGAAGAGACAGATTCAGAGGTTGAAGAGATATTGCCTCTGGAATATGGGCACATTGATATCATCCTCGCTGTTCGCGAAGAACGAGAAGATATCAATACTTTTGAGGATTTGATGACCCGCGCGGATGGAGACATTCTCATTTCTACCGAATACTTGAATATCGCCGAGAAATATATCCTCGAAAAGACAGATAACAAGATTGCACCCACTATTCTAACACCGTGGAAACGCCTCAACACCCGTGGTAGTTACCAATCGCCGGTTACGCTCATGCTCTCGTTTGGCGCGACTGAAGGGAAACCCCCTGAAGAAGCCGATGCTATCATTGACAACTCGACGGCATCACGGCGCACCATCAAAGCGAATTCACTCAAGGAGATTGAACGCTTACGCCAATCCGAATCTACACTTATCGCCAATCCGAAAGCGCTCAGAGACCCGTGGAAATCGGAAAAGATTGAAGAATTCAAGGAGACACTGCAGAAAGGTCTGCGGAGACGTCGGAGCCAATCACTTCCCGGACACATTTAATTTTAAGGAGCAAAACGCATGGCAGCCCCATTCATTAAACCGCGCGTCCCGCGCGGGACGCGAGATATTTTACCTCAACAGATGATTCCGAGGCAGTACGTCATAGATGTCATTCGTGAGGTGTTTGAAGAATTCGGATTTGAACCCTTACAAACACCTGCACTCGAACTCTCCGAAGTACTCACAGGTAAATACGGACCAGACGCAGAAAAACTTATCTATCAGGCAGGTCACGTCGGTGGGAAAGAGGACATCTCACTCCGCTATGACCTTTCGGTGCCGCTCTGTCGCGTGATCGCGATGTACCCACAACTGCCGAAACCGTTTAAACGATACCAGATTGATCCGGTGTGGCGAGCGGAACGTCCACAGAAGGGACGCTACCGCCAATTCTTCCAGTGTGACGCAGATACCGTCGGCAGCGAAAGCATGCTCGCTGACGCTGAAAACGTCAATCTCGTCTATCAGGTACTAACACGCCTCGGTTTCAAGCAATTCGAGGTTAACATCAACGACCGGAAACTCATCACCGGTATCGGACAATTCGCTGGCGTACCGACTGAACAACTCGGTGGACTTTATCGTTCCATCGACAAACTGGATAAAATCGGGTTAGCAGGGGTCAGAGCGGAATTAGCAGAGAACCAGATTCCGGAACCTGTTATTGAGAAACTCCTGACGCTACTTGAGGTTGAGGGCGATGCGGAGACCGTCCTGAACGCACTCAGCGAGCAACTCGGCGAATTTGAAGTCGCACGAGAGGGTATAGCGGAATTGGAGGAACTGATCGGCTACCTCACAACACTCGGTGTCCCAGAGGAATTCTACAAGGTGAATGTTGCGATGGTGCGCGGCTTGGAATACTACACCGGTCCGATCTATGAGACTGTTGTTGAAGAACCGAAAATCGGGAGTATCACCGGCGGCGGTAGATACGACGAACTCATCGGAAGTTTCAGCAAACAAGGGTATCCTGCAACGGGAATCAGTTTCGGTATTGAGCGGATTATTGACGTGATGGAGGAATTTGATATGTTTCCGTCCACAGTCGGTAAAACGGTGACAGAGGTATTGGTCACTGTTTTTGATGCCGATCTTGCAACGGAATCACTGAAAGTCGCGACGTTGTTGCGCCAAAGCGGTGTCCGCACAGAGGTCTATTCGCGTCCGACCCGCATCGGCACACAGATGAAGTACGCCGACACCAAAGGCATTCCGTACGCCGTCATCCTCGGCTCTGATGAAGTCGAAGCGGGAACAGTTGTCGTCCGAAACCTCGCGAACAGGGAACAGCATACCGTCCCGAGAGCCGAACTGGTTGCAAAAATTAAAGAATTGTCGGCATCTGTTACCTGATAAAAGTCGTCGTTTGTCCACTATAGGCATCTTCGATACGTTGCGTGTGGCTCAACAGTTCTTCCGTTTGTTGTTGAAATCGTATGTTCATTCAGTAGCAGACTCAAACAGATTATCTGTCTCAATGAGCGACACGCCTTCTTTCTCTGATCTTTGTTGGAGTGCATCTGTAAAACCGTTAGCAGAGAACAGGACATATTTCGGATTTTGCTTCCACTTATCATGAACTTTCGCAGCGTTCTCAATAAGACGGTTTAGAACATTCTCTCCAACAGGCGCATTCCACCATTTGCACTCCCCAAACCAATGACTTCCATCGACGTTTTCTGTTAATACATCGATTTCAAAGTCGGATCCCCAATGTGCACCGACCCGTACCGGAGCAACTTCTATTTTCTCTTTCCAATAACGTTCGACGTATTGGCGACAAATGTCTTCAAAGATGGCTCCCATATAGTGTGACAAGTTCGGTGCAATCATCTGTTGATATACCAAATCGGCGTTTCCAGATTCAATGAGACTCCGGTTCGGTAGCACAAACCGAAACCAGAACTTGACATAGTTATCCGCAATTTTATAGAGTCCTTTTCTGCTTTTTTCGGGTACACGTTCCGTCACCGGTGTTTCACGCTTGATTAATCCTAATTCTCGGAGCACGCTCAAATATTTATTTCCATTCGTCGGGTCAAGTCCTACCCGTTGGGAAATTTCATTGAGTCGCGTCGCACCACCAGCAATCGCGTGCAACAGGCTCGCATAAGTTCTCGGTTCCCTGAGTTCCGAACGCAAAAGGAAGTTGACTTCATCGAACAGGTAACTCTGCGGTGTGAGCAGTTTGTCCTTGATCTGTTGTTCAAGTGTCGCTTGTACAGTATTTAATTGATTGAGATATGCCGGAATACCACCCGTGATGCCGTAGAGGATTAACTTCTCTTTTGCCGATTGTTCTAAAAAGAAGGAACCGCTATCACGATACGACAACGGCATCAACCGGAGTTGCCCAGTCCGTCTTCCATATAGAGGCGATCGTTCCGCCAACACCTCCTGCTCCATGAAACTCACCTGTGATCCGCACAGAATCAAGAAAAGTTTGCTGTTTTTCCCGTGTAGGTCCCAGAAGCGTTGGATCACCGACGGGAGTGCAGCACTGTCTTCACAGAGGTATTGGAACTCATCAAGCACTAAAACAAGGCGTTCTTCTCGCGCCTGTTGAGCAAAATAGATGAATGCGGACTCCCAATCATCAAAAACAAGGCTTTGCAACAACGGATCATTGATAACGTGTCGTGAGGTTTCGGTCAGCTGCCGAAGTTGGTCTGGTGTTTTTAATTGACTCGCCAGAAAGTAGATACTCCTTTTATTTTTACAAAACTGCGTGAGCAGCTCGGTTTTCCCAACCCGCCGTCTACCATATAAGACGAAAAATTCAGCGACACCTGATTGGAACATCTGCTCTAAAGCTGCTAATTCTTGATGCCGATCAATAAACATGAATTTTCCTCCAAATGCATCTCAAAATATTATACGCTAAAGTATTATACTTTAAAGTATAATTAATGTCCAGTGAATTACAAATAGATTTGACCTTGCGAGTTTGCTCATAAAATGCTACAATTAGGGTATGACATTTCTTGAAGCGGTTCTTCTCGGAATTTTACAAGGTCTTACCGAATTTTTACCTGTCAGCAGCTCAGGACACCTCGTCTTGGCACAGACGTTCCTCGGACTCAAGGAGCCACTCGTCTTTTTCGATGTGATGCTCCACGTCGGGACATTAGCCGCCGTGCTTGTCGTTTACCGGGACGCGATATGGAAGTTAACAATAGGTGGATTATCTACCCTCACGGACATCCAATTCTGGCGGAAACCAAAATCAACGTTTAATGCATCAACAGACCTCAAGTTTGTATGGCTGATACTGCTCGGTTCGATTCCGACGGGTGTTATCGCTGTGCTATTCAAGACGGAATTGGAGTCCTTTTTCCATGAAGTACGCCTTGTGAGTGTCATGTTAATTCTCACGGGGGTTACCCTGCAACTGCCTCGCCTCCGTAAACAAGAAGCGGATAGTGCTGACGATTCCACTGAAAAACTGAGAGCATGGCACGCACCGCTCATCGGGATCGCGCAGGGATGCGCGATAACACCGGGGATCTCCCGTTCCGGCACGACAATCTCACTGGCACTGTTCTTAGGAGTTCCAGCAAAAACGGCGGCAGAATACTCGTTCCTGCTCTCAATACCTGCTATACTCGGCGCCGTTGTGCTGAAAATCCGAGACATCGGAGAAACCACGATACCGTTTTACATTGTCGCTGCGGGGACACTCGCCGCATTCATCGTCGGTTACATCGCACTTCGGTTCCTATTAGTCGTGCTAAATCGAGGCAAATTTTCGCTGTTTTCCTATTACTGCATCGCCTTAGGACTCGTCTCACTTTTGATTGCCTTAATCCAATAAGTCGCGACACATCCGAGAATTTTTTGATTGTAGTGTCGGACCTCTGGCACGACACCGATACTATTCAGGAGCGCGCAAACCTCCTTCTCGCTCTGAAGCGTATTCCGGATCCACTTTTCCCCAGTGCATTTATAAATCAGACTGGCGAGATACATCTGCAACGGTTTCAGCCTGAAACGCTTGAGGTAACGGAGTGGGAACCCGAAACCGTGTCCAGAAATAGCGAGTGTGCCTCCCGGTTTCAGAACGCGCGCAAGTTCCATCAAGGCGGTACCATCATCAGGGACGTGTGGCATGACGAGGAAACAGGTGACGAGATCAAAAGTTTCGTCTGTGAACGGCAAAGTCGGAAGCGAAGCGCGGAGCAAGGTAGGCGTTACGGCGGGGGCTTCTATCGAATTTTCGATGTGAAAACGTCCAAACACCAAGAACACGTCATCGACATCCACCCCGATGAGGAGTTCTGGTGCATCGGCAGCGAGCGCGACGAGGAGATTCCCCGGTCCGCATCCGACATCCAGCACCTTTTTACTCGTAGCGTTAATGTTCAGGGCCTCAAGTTGTTGTCGCGTTGTGCCGCGTTTGAGTTCGTGATAAGCGTTCTGAATGTAGGCAGAATGCCACTTTGTCAATCTATTTTTCATTTTTTTTAATTATTAAGTTTTTGCTCCGTTTTTTCCTTCATCAAGACCGGTTTTCGATTGAGTCGATAGCCATCGTATGACACCCGAGAGCCCCTTCAGTCGCGTAGCGACGGCATGTTTAGAGCATTCATTGTAGAAGCTGCCCGTAGATATCTTCCAATTTCTGCATAGATTCTGTGCTGTTAAATTTCTGTTGAATCGTTGTGCGTGCGTTCTGTCCTAAGGTCGTGGCGAGATCGGGATTCGTCAGCAACTGATGCAGTGCCGATGCCAACGCCTCAGAATCCTCTGGCGGCACTCCGAGACCGTTCTTCCGGTCTTCAATCAGATCGACGATGCCACCTACATCCGACGCGACGCACGGCATCCCGACTGCCATCGCCTCAATTAATGCATTCGGTGAACTCTCATGAAGCGATGGCAGCACGAAAACATCTGCTGTCAAAAGCACGGAAAAAACGTCTTCACAAAAACCGGGAAACGCCACTTGTTCCGAAAGTCCATACGTTTCCACGAGCGAACGGAGTTCCGCCTCAAGTTCGCCCTCACCGAGAAACGTACATCGCCACGCAATATCTTGCTGTTTCAGTAAGTTTAACGCCGTTATGAGATACCGATGTCCCTTTTCGGGTGCGAAGCGTCCGACACAGACGATTAACTTTTGCTCAGCGTCAGACCTTTGACGCTGCTGCCACGTCTGCGTCGGTAATTCCAGTAGATTGGGAATGCTATAAATTTTTTTGTCTGGGTACCGCTGACAGAGATCGCGTTGAATCGGTTCTGCGTTTGTCAATAGGACATCGGCGGTGTTGTAGATAAGTTTTTCGGTCAACCAGAGTCGAAACTTGCCGTACCGTGCGTGATAATCGCCGCGTTGTGAGGCGACAAATGGGGTGCGTCGCCAAAAGCCTAACTTTCGGGAGAGTCCGCAGAGGAAATTTGAATACCATAGCCAGCTATGCACAATGTCCGGTTGGGTCGCCTTGACGATACCAGCGAGTGCGAACGCTTTTTCCAGCAGATGCTTACGTCTATCTACAGTCGCGAGTGTGACAACTTCTCGAACACAAGGCGTTGACACAAGTTCCGTTGCGCGTTCACCTTCGGTACGACTTAGCACCACGGATACCTCATATCGCTCCGATGGTAATCGTGCTAACGTCTTGAGCAGCTGCGACTCAGCCCCATCTTTTGTCATGGAATCGATGACGTAGAGAATCTTCATTCGGTCTATTGCACATATAGGGTGGCTACCAGTACGTGTAAAGGAGTACCTCCCCGATAATGAGTTGTGCAACGAGGATACACATAACCCAATAAAAATCGGAGATCGGGCGCGCCGTGAGGTGTTTGGCAACTGGAATCACGAAAAAGGGCACCATGAAAATCCAGATACGCTCAACCTCCATCGTAAATAGCGTCGAAAACGTGAAAAAGAGGAGCGTAATCAGGAAACCGATAACGAAAGTGTCTGCGTGCTCGTGACGGAATATCCAAGTTTTCTGTGGTTCATCGGTTTTTCCTTCAGAGGTGAGCGTGTCTTGCCGCCAGTCCCTTATTGTTGCGACAAGCTGCCGGAGCCATACGGTTGTTATGGGGAGCCCGACACCGATGAGGAAAGCAAAAAGATTAGCAAAACTTAGGTGGAAATAGCGTCCGACACTTTCGTACCCCGTACCCATACCCATCTCGTCCTTTTTGATCGCTGCCCAGAGCGCCTCAATCGGACGGAACCCTGTCAGGACAAAGAGCACCAAATAGAAGCCGATAAATCCGGCACTCGCGAACAGCAGCACCTTGAGATATTGCACGAACCGCTGTCGTTCCAATAAGGCGATGACGCACAAGAACACACCGACAACGACTGTCGAATACGTCATGAACATGCCAAGAGCAAGTGAAAGTCCTGTCAATAAACTGTAGGGACGGAATTCATTCCACTTCTGATCGGGTATAGTCTCCCGTTCTCTCGCTATATAAAAGAGGTAGATACTCAGAATCGGAAAGACACTGAAGGGACCGTCCATCGACGTGCCGGTGAACATCACAAAATTGGGAGTGATAAGGAAAAGGAGGAGCGCGTAACGTGCGACCTGTTTGCCGTAAAGCATCTCCGCAAGGCGGTAGATCGGTATCACTGTAAGCGCGGTAAAGAGGATTGTGATTAAAGATGCGGATATGAGATTGTACCCGAAAAGACCACTCACATGCCATAAGAAAAGCACACCCCCCGGGGGATGGGTCCGCGTATGCCCTGAAAGCCTATCAAATACTTCCGGTTTACTATAATCCTTGAGAAACCTGCGGATTCCGAGTTCGTCAACCCGCGGCACATCGCCATAATACTCCAGCGAAGTCCGCGTATAGGGTTCCAGAAGCGTTAAAATCCGTTTCTTCTCGCCTTCTGGTCCAATTTCTCGGTATCCGTCAATTTGGGCAACGCTGATGTTAACCGCGATGAAACATACAATCGCTATACCGATTAAACGGTTGTCAGATACATCCGAAAGTAGGTATCTGTGGCAGAGGTACAGAAAACCGGCACAGATAACTAAGGCGGGCAGTATCCACAAACTCAAGTCGAAACTCGGTTGGGCGTAAAGCGGCACAACATGGTTGTTATATCCGACCGCCCCCAAGTCGAGCCCCGTCTCGCGCATGATATATTTCAAAAATAGGTGATAAACACAGAAAAACAGCGCGATCAATCCGATTTGAACGGGGATCAATCGAATCGCTTTTTGGATATGCTGCTGAAAATCGTTCATTTTTAACCCTAAGAAGTGTTATCGGTTTGAGATGCTTGTAACTGCTGTGCTGCCGCTAATAGTGCGTTCGCCAAAAATTCTGGGTTTACCTCGTCTTTACCTCGGAAGGTACGGACGCGTTCACCGCGAACCTTCAGGACAGCGAGTTCTTTACCACCCAAGTGGATACCGACTTCGGCGTTCCGCGTCTCACCGGGCCCGTTGACTTCACAACCCATCACCGCTACGGGGATATTGATGCCGTGTTTCTCCAAAAGTTCCTCGGCAACAGCGACGATGTTCTCATAATCCGCATCCGGGTCACCACGACCACAGAATGGACAGGAGACAACATCCAACATGTCCGCCGCCATACCGAGGGCGCGTAAGAGTTCTTTAGCCGTCAACACCTCTTCAACCGGATCGCCGGTGATCGAGATGCGGATGGTATCACCGATACCTTCAAGGAGAAGCGTACCGATACCGAGCGTCGATTTAACATGTGCACGCCGAGGTGTTCCAGCTTCCGTCACACCGAGATGTAACGGATACGGCACTTTCGCTGAGAGTTGCCGGTTCGCTTCAATCATCCGCAGCGGATCGCTCGACTTGACAGAGATAGCGATGTCCCTGAAATCGTGCGCTTCGCAGATGTTGATGTGCCGCATCGCGCTCTCTACCAACGCCTCCGCTGTCGGTGATGGGTATTTCTCTAACAGATCCTTTTCCAGCGATCCCTCGTTGACACCGATACGGATCGGGATATTCGCCGCTTTTGCTGCGGATAGGACCTCTTCAATCCGTTTCTCGCTGCCGATGTTCCCCGGATTAATGCGAACTTTTGCCACCCCCGCGTCCACCGCAGCGAGTGCGTAACGATAGTTGAAATGGATGTCCGACACGATGGGAACGGATGCATGTTGGACGATCGAACGGAGTGCCTTCGCGTCCGGTTCCTCTGGGACAGCCACGCGGACAATCTGTGCACCTGCCTCTGCACACCGTTCTATCTGCGCGAGTGTGGCATCAATGTCATGCGTCAGCGTCGTTGTCATCGTCTGGATAGAGATTGGACTCCCACCGCCAATCGGAACATCGCCTACCATAATTTTTCGTGTAGGTCGTTTATTGCTGAGCTGTATGAGTTCTTTCATATTAAAGTTTTGTCTCTTGCTTTGTTCTCAATATCATGAGAGCATTGGTTTAATCTGTGCCAGGAGCTCTTCATCACCTTCCTTCTCTGCCAAATCTAAGGCGGTTTTGAAATCTCTCTTGGCATCTTCGTGGTGTCCCAACGAGGCTTTCGCTTTTCCTCGGCAGTAAAAGGCTCGCGTAAAGTTTGGATTTAGACGGATCGCTTCGTTAAAGTCAGAGATAGCCGCTTCGGGATGTTTCAAGGCATCCTTGGTAAGCGCACGGTTGTGATAAGCCCTTGCGGAGTCCGGCTTGAGATGGATCATCTCGTCAAAATCAGAGATAGCTTCAAAATATTTTTTTAGTTTCGCTTTGGCAATACCCCGATTATTATAGGCAGTTGCAGAGTTCGGATTCAAGCGTATCGCCTCGTCAAAGTCAGAGATAGCATCTTCAGAGTGTCCCAATTGATCCTTTGCTTTTCCACGGTTATTATAGGCAGTTGCAGAGTTCGGATTCAAGTGTATCGCCTCGTCAAAATCAGGGATAGCCGCCTCATGGTGTCCCAGCTCAACTTTAGAAATACCCCGTGCGTTATAAACATTTTCAAATTCAGGGTCCATACGGATTACCTTGTCAAAATTAGAGATAGCTTCAAAGTATCGTCTAAGTTCAAACTTGGCTTTCCCGCGTTTGTAGTAGGCTTCTACAAGAGTAGGACTCAAGTTTATTGCCTTGTCATACTCCAAAATTGCTGCTTCATACTTCTTTTGATCGTATAAAGTATTGCCATTGTGAAGGTATGTCTCTTCGGATGCATCTTCCTTAATAGAGTGGGTTGTTTTTTTCATTAAAACCTTCCTCCTATGGAACATAACTTGGATGTTCATCCCCGCTGGATAGCTGATCTCTGTCTTCAGTGTCTTCCGAGGATTGACTATTTTCAGGAATTGCCTCAGTTTTACTGCCGCGCTTAGGTAACTTTTGTATCCCCAGAGTTATAAGGTAGATAAGAATAGGCGCGCCAATTATAGTCATGCCCCATTGTATAGTATTCACTCTGGTTTTCAGAACTGCTATGTCAGTTTTTAGAGCTCCCATCTCTTTGTGAAGATTTTGTACTTCATCGCTTATTCGTTTTTCTGATGCATGTATCTCTTGGATAATCGTTAAAGTATCTGACTGCGGTTGTATAGTGTTGCCTGACACGGTTTTCAACTGTGATGGTACTGGGTTATTTGGTGTAGCATCCGGCGGCGTTTGTCCCATCCCTGTGGAAATAACGGAAAGGGCTATGAAAACTCCAAAAAGAACACAGAGCATCCATAACAGCATAGCTGGCACATTTAGCATTGCAAATCTCCCTAACTTTTGAAAATCTATTGATAAAGTATACTAAACACTATTTCTTACTGCCCTGATAAATCTCTCATTTTCCTGTTGTGTACCGATTGTTACGCGGATTGCGTTCGGGTAGCCGTATCCCGCCATCGGACGCACGATGACTCCCTGTTTCAGAAGGGCATCGGTGATCTCTGTTCCCGATGATTCCACGTGCAACATGATAAAATTGCCCTCTGTTTCGATATAACGCAGCCCCATGTCGTCAAATGCCTTATAGAGGAGTGCCTTCCCTGCTGTGTTGCTTTTCTGGCTTTCCTTAACGTGAGCAGTATCTTTCAGTGCTGCACGTGCCGCTGCCTGTCCGACTAAACTACAATTGAACGGTTGACGTACCCGATTTAACGTTTCAACCAACGCAGGCGGCGCAATACCGTAGCCGATACGTAGCCCTGCCAACCCATAAATTTTAGAAAAGGTGCGCGTGATGACAAAATTCCGTCCCGCCAGCACATAAGGCAATGTCTTCGGGTAGTCCGAACGCGCAACATACTCATAGTAAGCCTCATCAAAAACGACAAGTACATCATCCGGCACCTGTGCCATAAACGCCGCTGTTTCGTCTGCTGTGACCATCGTACCGGTCGGGTTGTTCGGATTCGCGACGAAGATAACTTTTGTTTTATCGGTGATCGCCGTTGCCATAGCCGAGAGGTCGTGCGTGTCGTTCGCCATCGGCACGACAACCGCCGTCGCGTTGCACAACTTCGTCACAAGGCTATAAACGACAAACGCGCCCGCTGCATAGATGACTTCATCGCCCGGTGCTATGTATGCCTCGGCGATTAACTGCAGCACATCGTTGGAACCGTTCCCTAAAATTAGATTTTCAGCGGAAACCTTCAGATGCTCCGCAAGTTCCTTTTTAAGATAGTAGGCATTGCCATCCGGATAGAGATGTACTTGGACGGCACTCTCAGCAATCGCCTGTACCGCCAACGGCGATGGCCCCAACGGGTTCTCATTCGATGCCAGTTTGATAATATCGGTGATGCCCAACTCGCGCTGGACTTCTTCGATTGGCTTACCCCCTTGATAGGGTTGAATCGTGTCAATACCCGGTTTCGGTTTTAGCATAGTGTCTTTTGCATCTCAATTTTTCTGTGTCTTTTTACGTAGGTATGTCTACTGATATGTCCAAATTCAATTTTATTATAACATACATCACCCTTTTTTGAAAAAGGAATTTTATATTCGTAGAGATTTTCAGCTATCAGTTGTTAATTGTTGGAATTTCTATGAAAAAGCATGGTATTGTCCAGCAAATTGTTGTATACTAACGGTGGAAACTTGAATCATAGCTCGAATTTTACCCGCCCTTATCCTAATAAACTCTTACGTTTTGCAGAATTATGCAACCGTTTCACCCCTAAATAGCGTCACTATAGCACTATCGGAGGTGAACTATGAAAAACACTGATGCAGCATTAATCTACCGCACGCTCAACGGCGATGATAACGCTTTCGCTGAACTTGTGAAAAAATATCAGAAACAGGTAAAAAGCTGCTTGCGAAACTGCAAGAGAGCGAGAGGACTGTCATCACGCTCTTCTATTTCGCGGAAATGACCTGCAAAGAGATCAGTGAGTTTTTAGGGGTATCCGCAAATACGATTAAGAGTCGTCTGAGTCGTGCGCGGCACCGTTTAAAGAAGGAGGAACCGATGATTCGAGAGGCGTTAGACCATTTCCAGATCACACCACATCTCACAGAGAATATTATGCGTGAGATCGCGCGTATCAAACCGATTGCACCGACCAGTAGTAAACCGTTCATACCGTGGGCAATCGCCGCTTCCACAGTTATAGCAGTATTAATATTACTTGGTATCGGCAGCCATCAATACGCAATTCGATTCCAGCAACCTTATAGTTTCGATGCTTCATCAGAAATGACAGTTGACATTATTGAGGCACCCCTTGTGCTGAACCTTGTGTCAAAGCCTGATGCAAGGACACAAATTGAAACTGCGAACGCGGGTAAGGACAAAAATTCTGAGCAGCAATCCAACGAGGCACAAACCCCGGCGGACGAAGCACAAGCGGAGGCATTCATGAAACATTATTCAAAGTGGGAGTTGCCGAGAGCAGCAAAAATGCGTTTGGGGAAGGGTGGAATTAATGATATGCAGTTCTCACCCGACGGTACTCGACTCGCTGTGGGTAACGATATGGGGATATGGCTTTATGATGTGAAAACAGGTAAAGAGACTGCGTTATTCACAGGGGTCTGTGAATCGCTTGCGTTTTCACCCGATGCTCGCTTTCTTGCAAATGGCGGGTTTGGTAAGCGTGAAAAAGAACTTCAATTGTGGGAAATAACTACCGGTAGGAAAATCTCATCCACCAGTGAATCTCGTCCTGCGACAGCGTTACGTTTCTCTGAAGACGGCAAAACGCTTGTTAGTGTGGACAGCTGGGGTGCCACAATTAGCAGGTTAGATATTGAAACAGGCGAGAAAGATGTAACGAATCTTGAAGGACAACCCGACTCCTTGGGACATATTATCGAAGTCTATACGTTTACGCACGATAGCGTTGCAGGCGGAAAGAGGGACGGTAAAATCCGTTTGTGGGACACAACAACGGGTAAAAAACTAACCACTCTCAACGGACATGCTGTGGAGGATCAGGATCCGTCGCTCGACACACACGTTCTAACTTTGGCGTTTTCGCCGGATGGCACGCAACTTGCCAGTGGAAGTACGGATACAACGGTACGATTATGGGATACTGCCATCGACAGTGACGAACCGATTATTCTACGAAAACACACGGGTTGGGTGAACGCGTTAGCATTCTCACCAAATGGAAAGCGGCTCGCCAGTGGCAGTACTGATAAAACGGTGCAGCTATGGAATACCGCCACTGGAGAACATCTCGCAACGCTTACCGGACATCTAAGCGGTATTGCTGCGCTAACGTTTTTACCGGACGGTAGCACGCTTGCAAGTGGGAGTACAGACGGCACGATCCGATTCTGGGATATCGAAACTGGAGATGCACTGTCAAACCGTATCACTGGACACACACAGTGGGTAAAAGCAGGAACTTTCCTGAAAGATAGTTCCACGTTTGTCAGCGTCGCGTTTAACGGCACAATTACCTTTTGGGATTTGGAGACATCAGAAAAAAACGCCCTCCAGATGGCAGGAGATCGGGATTTGTTACGCTATTTAGCATTTTCGCTGGATGGCACAAAACTTGCCAGCGTCGACACAAAAGGCGATATATTCTTTGCGGCAGGTTTCGGGCACTCTATTTCTACACCACCGTCAGACGATGTAATTCGTATAACGGATGTCAAAACCGGACGTGAGCTGACAAAGACGTATGGCGTTGGTCAAAATTTGACTTTTTCACCTGATGAAAAAAAGGTTGCCTTCGACCATGGAGTTAGCATTCGCTTGTGGGATACGGAGACTGGTAAAACGTTAGAGATTTTCCTTGTAGATCCGACCAATGAAACTGATGTATCATGGTATGATACAATTGGTGCTTTAACGTTCTCACCAGATGGGAAAAGACTTACCAGTGGAACCCGGAGAGGAGATGTTCAGATATGGAATTCGGAAACCGGAGAGGCGTTAAACACCTTCCTTAGAGCAGAGCCTCAGAAAGGTCATCACGGTCGGGATACTATTAGGACTTTGGCGTTCTCTCCGGATGGGGCAATGCTTGCCGTGGGAAGTGACACACATATACGCATTCGGTTGTTAGAGGGTGAAAGACAGATCGGCTTTAAGGACGTACGCGGTCAAAGCGAGGTATTGGTGTTTTCACCGGACTCCACCATACTTGTCATTGGACGTAGAAATGGCGAAATTGAGTTATGGGATATTACAACCGGGGATCAACTTACCACACTTGAGGGGCACACGGGACCGGTGGAAACATTGGTATTTTCTCCCGATAGTAAAACGTTGGTCAGTACAGGGCAGGATGGTACAATTCTGGTCTGGGATTGGGATGAAGCACTCAAAAACACATCTAAAGATAAAAATATGTTAGAATAATTCAAAACCGATGAAAGTTTTAGGTTCTTCTCTCCACATTTCTATTTGCTCAAGGAGTATTTTGCATGTTGGGACGTGAAAAGCAGATCACTATCGTGTGTGTCCTATATCTTATAACCTGCCTACTACCATTTGCTGGTGCACAAACCGACGAAATTGTTGACACCTATCCGCAGTGGGAATTGCCGAAAGCAGCGAAAATGCGTCTGGGCAAAGGAGATATTAACGCTATCCAATTTTCACCAGACGGCACGCAACTCGCGGTTGGAACCGACATCGGTGTGTGGTTGTACGATGTCCAAACAGGTAAAGAAATAACGCTATTCGCAGGCGTATGTGAACGGATTGCGTTTTCACCTGACGGACGTTTCCTTATCAATGGTGGTGGCGATTACGCCTCCAGTGTTGGTGGGAGCCGTTGGGCAAACGGAGTCGAGTTATGGGAGATAGCCACCGGTCAGGAAGTCTCGTTTTCCAATATGCCATCTGCTGCCGCAGTATTGCGCTTTTCCGAAGATGACAAGACACTCATCAGTTTGAGTAAATCAAGAGACACGGTTAGTCGGTTGGATATTGAAACAGGCAAGCAGACTGTCAGCAAATTGGGAAAACGCCCCGGTTCCGTTCATCGCGAAGTCTACGCACTCACGGAAGATAAAATCGCCATTGGAATGGAGATTGGAAATATTGAGTTGTGGGACACGAAAACTGGCAAAAAGTTATCTACGATCAGAGAACATGTAGCGAAACTTCTGGTGCCAGATGAACTGGTAGGATTAATAGAAGATAGGAATAGCGTTTTAGCGTTGGCATTTTCACCTGACGGTACACGCCTCGCCAGTGGGAATCGGGATACAACAGTACAATTATGGGATACCGTCAATAGTACCGAACCCATCACGCTCCACAAGCACACTTATGAACCAATAGTGTTGGTGTTTTCCCCGGATGGTAAAATACTTGCCAGTGCGGGTGCGGATAAAATTGTCCAATTGTCGGATACTACGACTGGAAAACCTCTTGCCACCCTCGCAGCGCATTTCAGTAGTATTGACGTGTTAGCGTTTTCACCTGATGGTACTACACTTGCCAGCGGGAGTTCGGATGGAACTATCCGATTTTGGAATACAGCAACAGGAGATCCGTTACAGCATCGGATCAGTGGACACCTTTCGTGGATGCGAGGCGCGGCCTTCTATAAAGACACTTCCACGATTGTGAGTGTCGCGTATAACGGCATCATCACGCTTTGGGATCTGAATACCTCTCAAAAGACCACACTCCAGACGAAAAGGACACTTGAGGAAGCAAGGTTTCGGGATTGGTATCTGGATTTAGTACTCTCGCCGGATGGATCGAAACTGGTCGGTTTCGGTTCAAACAGCAGTTCACCTGAACCGTGGACGGATAGTGTGCTTCAGTTGACAGATGTCCGCACCGGACGCGAATTGATGTCTCTTCCGGGTAGTGCTTCAACTTTGGCGTTCTCGCCGGACAGCAAAATCGTAGCCGGTAGGCGTTCTAATGCAATTCGCTTGTGGGACACAGAGACAGGGAAAACGCTTAATATACCACTCTCAGATCCAAACGATGCCCCTGACCAGCGTAACCATATCTCCATCCGAACCTTGGAATTCTCACCGGATGGGAAAAGGCTTGCTGGTGGAACCATGGGCGGAGATGTTCAGATGTGGGATACGGAAGCCGGGACATCGCTCACTTCCTTTTTTGGGGAAGAGCCTCCAACAGGCAATCGTTACCGGGATCCTATTATGGATTTGGCATTCTCCTCAGATGGCGCGTTGCTGGCTGTCGGAAGTATGAAGAAGCTCCGTTTGTTGGGAAACCTGAAGCAGATCGGTTTTAAGGAAATATCCTACGGTCCCGAAGTCTGGGGCAACAGAGTGCTGTTTTCACCAGATGATACCGTCCTTGTTATCGGACTTATACAGAGCGGCGGCATTGAATTATGGGACCTAACATCGGGAGAAAAAATTACGACGCTTCACGGACATACAAATAGGGTCCAAACGCTTGCATTTTCGCCGGATGGCAAGACGCTTGTGAGTGCAGGCGGAGATGGAACAGTGCTTTTGTGGGATTGGGAGGAAGCCCTCACGACCGCGCGAAAACCCGAATCTGTTGAAGCACCCCAAAACAGAGAACGGCGTTCGGAAACAGTGTTGAAATTTGTTGAACGCACCGCAGAAAATGAAGCGAACGCGCGCTATATATCGACAGTGGAACAGACCTATCTCGAAAACAAGTGGAAAAATGCGTTCGCGCAATTTAAAAACGACTTGGAAACAACAACGTTTGGAAGTTCTCAACGCCGACTGATTGCACAGATTGCCGAAATGGGCAAAAATCCTAACGACAAAAAACACTACCTTGATATGCTGAACAAATTGATGGATGCTATGCCCGACAAACTGAGTGTCCAATTGAATATTCACCTTTTATTTACAGAGTTCTATCATGATAACGATATGCCTGAGAAAGCAGAAGCGCATATTCAGAAAACTGGCTTCATCATTGAGGATGCATGGCTGGTGCTCGCTCCGTTTGACAATACGCATGCTATCGGTTATGACACTGCATACATTCCTGAAGACATAACACAGATTGACATGACCGAAACATACAGCGGTATAGACGAACAGATCCGTTGGGAAAAAAGCACTGATGCTACACGCAACGGCTATATCAGCCTCGGGGACAACGTTGACTGGGGTGTCGCTTATGCCTTTACAGCCGTTACCTCGCCTGATGAACAAGAAGTCCTCCTTAAATTTGATAGCGACGACCAAGGGAAAATCTGGTTAAACGGCGAAGAGGTATTCACAAATACTGGATCCCATAGTGCCACAATTGACCGTTATACGGTTCCTGTGACACTCAAGTCCGGCAAAAACAGTATCCTCGTTAAGGTATGCGAAGAGGAAGAAGGTTGGGGATTCTATTTGCGGGTTACCGACACAAATGGTGAACCTTTTGAAGACCTAAAAATCAGTCGACCAGAAGGAGAACGGAGTGATCAAAGCATCCAGTGAATACTATCAACGCGGAAACATAGTAGATCGTTAACGATTGTAAGATAAGAATCACAACATTCGTAATTAGAGAGCAAATGCCTAATCCAACTGATGCAACACAAGCTGCTAACAAGAATACACCAATCCTTCAACCAATGGGATTTGGTGAGATTCTGGATACAATCTTCAGTCTCTATCGGAAACATTTTCCCCTATTTCTCGGAATCGCCGCCGTTGATTTTTGTGGAACCTTACTCGTATATTTTTTAGGGCGTTTTACCCCAAATTTCCCGTTAAAAGGCTTGGTAACAGATCTTGTTCTCATGCCCTTTGGCATTGTATGCATGGGTGGAATTATCGTCGCGACGGCTACAGTCTATTTAGATAAGCACATCACGATTCGCGACGCATTGAAGCGAACCGGAAATCGGTTTTGGCACCTGTCAGCGTGCCATCTTCCCTGGAACTTAGTCTTCGGGACACCGCGTATCGGTATTATTTTTGTTATAGTATCCATTTCTATGCTGAGAACTGAATCAATTTCGTATCTATTGACTATCTCATTCTTAGTTAGTGTTCCCTTCTCGATCCTTCTTCCCATTAATCTGTGGGCAATTATTAATTCTTTCACAACTTCAGTAATGATTCGACAGATGTGGATCCGTTTCATTCCTATAGCTCTTACACCCTTCGCAATTTACTTTACTGTACGTTGGATGTTTGCCACCGTAGTTGTTCTGTTTGAGGGTTCTCTCATCCGACGTGCTTTTGCAAAGAGTAATGAACTGACACGCGGTAGATGGTGGCAAACTTGGAAGATGTTAGTTGCCTTTTCTATGTTAAGTTTCGCGATTCAGCGTATCATCGTAATTACGATTGGGTTCATCTTTATGTTAACAAAAGTGATGGGTGAAACAACCGCTATGGATATTCTCAAATGGATGGTGATGTATAGCATTGAAAGCAATAACCCGCTCTTTTACCTGATGATGAGATGGATTAACACGATCGTTGGTACGCTCATCTTTCCGATCTGGATCATCGGCACTACGCTTCTATACTTTGATTTACGGGTCCGAAAAGAGGGGTTTGATCTTGAAATGCAGGTAAACAATACGACTGCTACACCCACGCGAATACACTAACACTACTTACAGACCATTTGACACATAGCAACGCTTGTGGTACCATAAATCTATGGAGGTTTAGGATACAATGGCATTTCAATTTCAGGATTCAATGGTAAACGAGTACCTCTCGCAAGGTTATCTGATTTTTCGTGGGATTGTACCGCCGTCGCTGCTGACCGATTTGCGTCGTGAGGCAGAAAAGGCGCGCGATCTCGCACATAAACTTAACGGACCACAGACACAACGCATTCAACCGCTGTCGAATTATGGCGATGAATTAGACCTGAAACCTTTTGACGACTACACAGAACTGCCCGAACTTCGAGACGCTATCGAAAAATTACTCGGTCCTGACTATACACACGGACATGTTGATATTATGGGACTCCTCGTTGAACCGCTTGAGCATCCGTGGCATATCGGTTGGCATCGAGACGGCGTTGTGGAGGTCCCACTTGAAGCACGTGATGAAATCGTCGAGGCAAAGTTAGCAGAAGTCTGGCACGATTTGCGCCATTTCAATCAGGTTAACTGTGCGATTTATGCAGATTCCTGTACGTGGTTCGTGCCGGGTAGTCATCTTCGGCAGTGGGATATGCCCGGAGAAGGGCAATCCACAAAGGATCCGAAACTACGAAAGCCAGCCGAGGGGCAGTCTAACGCTGAAGCTGAACGGTACTGCTTAGAACATTGCCGGCAGTTTCCGGGTGCTGTTCAGGTGCATTTGGGACCGGGAGATTTCATGGTTTATCGGAACCTGGCATGGCACACAGGAAACTACATCACCTACCAACCGCGCGCAACCATCCACGATGTCGTCCGATATGAAGGCAAGAAAGACTGGACGGACTGGCAACAGACAAAATTGGATGCCGTTAAACGCATGAAGCAAAAGTAGTCTGAAGCGTGCTGAGATATACATCGAAAGTGGTGGACGCACAGTTTTCTTCAGACGCTATGATGGTCGCTATTTGCGAGGACACGATTTGGTGGCTAAGTATCCGAACAACCGTCGTATTGTTATCAACGATGTCGTCTATGTCCACAGCGACTGTAGCGGATGGGCACACGATCAATTGACATCTGTCTCCTTATAATCGATCTACTGTGTATGCCTCTAATAGGTCTTCGTCCAAATCCACGCCGAAGCCGGGCGCGTCGTCAAGAGTGAAAAACCCGGCGCGAGGTTCAGGTCGTAAACGGCGATAGAGTTCGTTTTCAACGCCGTCGCGGGAGGGACCGAAAGTCTCTCCCATACACGGCATCGGGAGACACGCTGTGAGATGTAATCCCCACGGTGTGCCTGCTTGATGCAACCATGTCGGAATGCCAAGTTCAGCGGCTTCGCGTGCAATCCGCAAACACTCCGTAAAACCACCCGCCCAACTAATATCCGGCTGGATCATATCTGCAGCCTTCCAACGCAGCAACTCACGAAACCCGTATCGCGTGAATTCATGCTCGCCAGAGACAATCCATGTCGGTTGAACATCGCGGACGAGTTGCGCCATACCTGCGTAATCGTCAAGCGCGATGGGTTCCTCAATCCATTTGAGACTCACATCAGCAGCTGCCTCAGCGAAACGGAGCGTGTAGTCCACATCCCAACGGAGATAGATGTCTGCCATCAGTTCCACCTCTGACCCGACAGCATCCCGCGCGGCGTGTATCATCTCAACGTTTTCTGCGAACCCATCTTCTCCCTCGGCAAGTCCATTGCGGAGCGGTAGTTTGCAAGCGGTGAACCCGTTCTCTGCGTAATAACCGACATCGGCACCCGTAGCATAAGCCGGAATTTTAAGGCACGGCGTATCTGTCACGAGACTGTAAACAGGCGCGTCTACAATCTTTCCACACAAATCAACGAGTGCGAGTTCTATGCCACTCAAAGCGTAAATAACCAAACCGCGTCGCCCGTAAATTGAGGTGATATGATAGAGATGATTCCATATTTCCTCAACATCGAGCGGATCGCGACCGATGACAAAGTGTTGGAGATGTTTCTCAATAATCAGCGCGCCCGCAAGTCCACCACCGCCGAGCCCGTATCCTTTTAAGCCTTTATCGGTCGTTATTTCTACGATTAACGCCCCTGCTTGCGTCGCGAAGGGACCGCGCCAATCGACATGTGCAGTTTGGGTAGCAGGTTTCCGCCACTGTTGTCCCTTAGCGAACCCCAAACTCGGCATTGCGCGCGGGTTCAAATTAACGTGCCATGTCCGAATGCCAGTAACTGTATGTCGGGTTTTTGCCTCTTCTTTCCATGTAGCCGTGAGATTGTTTTTATTGGCGTGCATAATGTAATCCTTTTTAGATGTCCCTTTAATTTAAGTCGTCAGGCTCGCAATTACCTATAGATTACGATGGTAACGCGAAATAACCGATCCCAGTAAAGAATCCGACAATCATCCATAAGCCGACCATTACGTACTCGCCGAAAATCAAGCCGAAAGCGATCGGGCGAATCTTCCGATACGTTGCGGCACCACCAAACTTAAGTGCCATGTATTTAATGAACCACCCGACTAAAATAGACGACCAGAGATGAAATGGTGGATACGTTGCCCCGAGGAGGTAGCCGATCGGATGCAACGACCACCAGACGAAGTTCTGCCGCATCCAGAGCATAAAACCTGTAAATCCGGCACCTGCGATCATACTGTAGACCTCAGCCCATTTCGTTTTGACAGGAAATTGGATGAGATTGTTCATCCGCTGGAAATAGTTTCTCGGTGCGGTGACAAAGGACCAACTCTGTAAAAAGAGCGCGCCTTTGCCGTATATCAACGTCAACGAAGCATAAACAGAGATGAGGATCGCGACAACAATTGCGATGCCCAGAATCGGTACGATGCGGCGTCGCGCGAGTTGTACTTCATCTGCTGCCTTGAAACTGTGCAGGAAGTTCGGCATCATTAATTCACCCCAATCCCGCAGAAATGTGCGTTGGAAACTCAGAATCGCCAAACTCTTATGTCCGACAGCGTTGGACCCCAGAGTAATATCAATATATTCCGACGGAAAAAAAGGAGCCTGCACCAGCAACAGTCCTCCGTTGACGACCATCCAAGATAGGACAACGGATGTGATAAAGATAGAGAGGAGTGTCACGACTGCAACCCACGTCGTTATACCTGCTATAACAAGGAATACGATTAGGGTAACGAACCCGAAAAGGAATCCGAGGAGCGCGATGCGATATGAGACCGGTTCATTGGAATCGTCTATCGGTTGTTTCGCTATAGTCGTGGCGGTTGTTCGTGCGTGTCCAAGTCCGAACGTCTTTCTAAAGACGGTTACAATATGTTCACGTCCTATCCAGAAGACAGCAGGGACAAAGACGAGATACCCACCCATTACCTGACGACTGCAGCTAACCCACGGACCGATACCGAGTCCGATCGCATTCATGATGATATATTGGAGTTTAAAGAAAAGGAAAAAGAACCAGAGGCTGAACGACACCTCCAGCGTCAGCAAAGTGGCGATCCCGATAACCGAGAAATAGATGACGAACCGCATCGCGGGCCACCATCCGAGCGTATGCCACGGTTTCTCGGTAAAAGCGCGGTGAATGTTGTAAACGAGCGGGATTTCTGGCACATTCGGAAAATGTGCATGCAACCCATTGATGAGATGTAACACCACCGGCAGCGCCATCCCTGCCCAAAGGAGTTTATTTGTAAAAAAGGCGTTGAGCAGCCTACCGGATGCCGGTTCCGCAGCGAGTTGTACCGGAATCTGAATTAAGGGAAATGAGAAGCGTTCACGTTCCTCCCACTGTTTTCGGAGGAGTGTCGATAGGCAGAGCGTCGTAAAATAGAAGACAAGGACGAAAAGTCCCCAGATGAGTAGAGGCTTGATCCAAGATATCCACGGCACACTTTCACCGGGAGCAATACCCTCGTAAAAATCCGTCACAGCCCGTGTATCCGTGACAATGAGCCACTCAGGAATATGGGGATGTAGTGTTTCGGACCAATCGTTTTCTGTCGTCGCGAAATAGCGTACGGCGACAAGAGATGGCAGCAGAAATTGCAGCAACCCCATTGACGGGATACCGACCGCCACGATGAGCATCATCCAGATGACAGTAAGTTCGAGTGCGGAGAAGGCAAAACGCCCACTCCGCATGAATTTACGTAACGGGACATTAACAAGAAATACCAGAAAAAGGAGTCCGAAGATTGAACCGACAGGGAGATGATTGCCTGCAATCTTGGTATTTTGGAGAAAATAGTTATTGTACGGAGTGATTGCACACATTGCAATCACTAAAAACAGCCCTACAAGGATAGCAGGAAATCGAATTTTAGCATTCGACCTGCCAGTTTCACCAAAATTGTCCTTAAATGTGTTAGCAGCCAAGCGTGTATATGTCTCCCATTGTTAGCATCGGTTCAACAAACGTTCCTATCTATTCCTCATCTCTCAGTGAAGGACGATAGAGACAGGTCTCCGCATCAACGATACGTCCATCAGGCAGTGTATATTGGTTCGGGGTTCCACTACCCCACGGTGCCTTGAAATCTCGGCTTCGTACTTTGTCTACTGCTTGTTGTTCAGCGACAGATTCCCATGAGAAATCTTCCATGAGCTGTGCGTGAAGGGATGCTTCTAATTCCGTATATTCATCTTGTCCTGAAAGGTTCTCAAATTCATCGGGGTCTGTCTCCAGATCGAAGAGGATGGATTCATCTTCAGGGAAAGCGACGTATTTATAGCGAGGCGTTCGGAGCATACGCATCGGCCCTGTCGTCTGTGGTGCCCAGTATTCCGTGATTGCAGTGTCGCGCCACTCGTCTGTGTCGCCTGACATTAGATTTGTTAAATCTGTGCCATCCAAATCATCGGGAATAGGGATACCTGCCCGTGCACATAAGGTCGGGAAAAGGTCGTTTAGCTCGACAGGTGCTGTGATCCTTGCCCCGTGGGATTGCTGGATTTGCTTATCCCAGACGATCAAAGGCACGCGTGCTGCCGCTTCGTAGTAGCTTGATTTCCACCATTGTCCGTGTTCGCCTGCCATCTCACCGTGATCGGTTGTATAGACGATAATCGTGTTCTCCAAAAAGCCGTCGCGTTCCAGCAGCGCAAGCAGATCCCCGACGGTCTCATCCAAGAATTCGCAGCAGGCGTAGTAGGCTGCGCGTGCTTTTCGTGCCTCTTCAGGCGGGATATCCTGCGTGTTGAAATTATCGCGTAAGCCTTTCGCGAAGCGGTGCGTCTGCTCTAAGTGTCCGGGTGGAATATTCGGCATATCTACGTTATCGGGCCAATATTTATCGAGGAGTCGTTTCGGTGCCGTGAGCGGAAAGTGCGGACGGCTGTAACTTGCAAGCAGGAACCACGGTTGCTCCGAGGGTTGCGATCTTAAGTATTCAAGGGTCTCCCCGTTAATAACGCGTTCTTGTAGAAGGCTGCTCGGGATCTCTGTGACACCTGCGAGCCGGGTACGTCCCCGTATGCGAGATGGCGGATTTAGCGGGTCTGTCTGGTGTCCAGCATTACCACGTAGGTCGCCATAGGGTCGGGACTGGAATCCGTTGTGCTGTTCTTTTCCACCGAAGTGCATCTTACCGACAAGTGCAGTTGCGTAACCGTGCTGCGCGAAATGTGCAGGCATCGTGAGATGTTCGGGGAAAAGAATTGATCCGTTATTCCACGCCGAACAGCGATGCGCATGCTTACCTGTCAGCATACACATCCGAGATGGCGTACAGAGCGGGACTTGACAATAAGCACTCTCAAAATAGGTGCCGGATCCTGCAAGTTGGTCGAGGTTCGGTGTCTGGACAATGGAATTACCTTCATACCCGATAGCGTGCGGACTGTGTTCATCACTCATCAAAAATAGAATATTCGGTCTCTGCGCCATTAATCAAAATCTCCTTTGCTGTTCTCCACTGCTTTGGTTCGTTGGTTAGATACTTTCTTGTTTTCACTTAGTTTACACGATTTCTCGGAGATATTCAAGCAGTTTTTTCGGGTAGGGCATCCAAAGAATTGCGTTAGATAGGTGAGTCTAACTTGCTATAAGTTGTATGGGTGTAACTTAGTCATCTCGTTTTTTATAGTAAAGCACGAAAATAAATTGACGCGCCGCGATAGTAATACCAAATCTAATTGATGATTCCTCTTAAAAGTGCCATCATCTTTCAGTTATGCCCGGTTCGGTTAGGAAACCGAACCTACCGGGTCCGGGTGGACGGTGTAGGGTTAATGCAATACAAACTTTTAGAAATGGTATAA
>JAJDXV010000066.1 GCA_022823085.1 Candidatus Poribacteria bacterium | reverse complement strand
GTGACGGTCTTATGGCGAGGGTGGCAACGGCTAACGGATATTTCCAACACTTTCGCACTTTTTGACGAACTTGAAGAGAAGTGTCCCTCTTAGAACCACCACCGACATATACCACACAAAAAACTTGTGGGTAACAGTAAGTACTGGGAAGGGGGGACGAAAACGAGCGAGGGCTAATAGCTAAAAATGCTTGATGTCCAAAACTTATGCAAATCCATTGACAAGAAACCGTTTCTCATGGAACTCACGTTTCAGGTGGCAGCCGGCGACTGCCTTATCCTGCTCGGAAAAAACGGCGCAGGTAAGACGCTTCTGCTCAACATCTTGGCAACTTTAGTCAAACCGACATCTGGCACCGTCACTATTGATGGGGTCGATGCTTTCGCAAACTTGACGCAGGTACGGCCCACGATCGGATATATTCCTGTCGGATTTGAAGGGTACCCTGAACTGTCTGTCGTGGACTACCTCAACTTTTTCGCCGATGCCTACAAGCTACAGAAGTCTGAGCGCGCATCGGCTATTGATGCAGTGCTCGAATTAATGGACATCGACCCTCTACGCCAAATTAGAATTGACACTTTATCAACAGGTGAACGCCAACGACTCTTATTCGCGAAAACCTTTTTACACGAACCGCAATTATGGCTCCTCGACGAACCGTTTGCACCGCTTGACCCGAACGGACACATCGAGATGATAGAACTCATCGGTGAACTTCAAGCCATGCGAAAAACCGTCGTAATCGCAACCAATCGCCTTGAAGATGTCTGTCGATTCGGCAATACGGAGTCGGAAAACAAAACGTTTGTCGGTATTCTAAACGATGGACGATTCGCTATGCTCAAAACGTTCCCTGAATTGCGAGAGGACAACGCAGAAACCACTTCGCCGGACGGGTTCTATAAACTGTTTGCAGAACTAACAAATTAATAGGACTTACGCATGCGGCTCTTCTGTAGGATATGCTGTTAGCCTGTGGTACAGAAACGCTATGTTTTCCGAGAAATCTCATCTAACAGAACAGGCTGCAGTCAAAATCGCGTCTGTCCTGAAATTAAAACTTGTGTTACAAAATACTGGAGGTTATAAAACCGTCATGTCAGATATAAGTGCCTTCTTTCACGAAAACGGGTACTATTTCGCTAAAGGAGTCTATTCTCCTGAAGAGATTCAAGCGATGGAAAGCGATTTCGACCGCGTGGTGGACCAACTCCTCAAAAGCGACGAAAACGTCAACGCGCGTTGGGGCGGCAGACTCATGGATGCTCTCGATGGTGGTGAATCTGTTATCATCCACACCCACAATATTCAGAGTTTTTCTGGGGTCTGGTTGCAAGCGTTCATGCAGGCGAAATTCCTTGATATTACCGAAGCCATTCTCGGACCGGACATCATGCTTCACCATTCCAAACTCTTCTGTAAACCACCTGAAAAAGGCGCGCCGTTCCCGATGCACCAAGATTGGCAATACTTCCCTTCTGTCAAAGATAGTATGATAGCAGCTATCATCTACGTCTCGGAAGCCACAGATGAGATGGGCTGTGTACGCGTCTATCCAGGCTCCCACAAGCAGCTCGGACGCACCGACGGCATGATGGGCAGCGGACAGAACGCTGAAGTTACCGACCAATACCCGATTGAAAACGCGACCGTTTTAGAGGCCGAACCCGGAGACGTGCTTTTCTTCAGTTATTTCACCCTACACGGCTCAATGCCGAACCGTTCAAACCAGACACGCAAAAGTGTGCTCGTCCAAATGCACGCCGGTGACGATGAAATCGAAGCCGAAAACCGTCATACCAACGTCCAGTTGGTACTGCGCGGCTGGAACCATCTCGCAACCCGTTCCTCTGTTGGACGGATTAAATAAATCAAGGAACATTATCCGCCCTGAACGAACCGCACGGAATCTCAGGTTGATAGTTAAGCAAATCACGGAGTTGCGTAAATCCTATTGGAAAAAAGAAACGCAGCCCGAAATGAAATGGAGGGCGGATTAGGGAACGGCACTTCAAATTCCAAAACCGCCCTGACCGAACCGCAAGGAAAATTAAAATTATGATAAAAATTGGAAAAATTAGTATGGCGCATGTCCACGCTGGTGGCTATGCCCGAAGAATCCACGAAAACCCCGAAACCGAACTCGTCGCCGTCTGGGACGAAGAAGAATACGGCGGGAAAGCGGCTGCAGAACAATACGATGTCCCGTTCTACACGGATCTCGATGAGATGCTCAGTCGCGACGATGTAGATGCAGTCGCTGTTGATGCCGTCACGTCCGACCATCCACGCGTGATGATCGCCGCCGCTGAAGCCGGCAAACACATCTTCACTGAAAAAGCACTCGCGATTACCGTCGCCGAATGCGACCCGATTATCGAAGCCGTTGAGAAAGCAGGCGTAAAGTTCATGATTTCGCTCCCTTCACGCGCGAACCCCGAAATCCTATTCGCAAAGAAGGCGATCGATGATGGACTCCTCGGAGACATCACGTTCGGCAGAGGACGGATCGCACACTCCGCAGGATTGGATAGTTGGTTCAGCGGCCCGAGCGCGTGGTTCGCGGACCCAGTCCGCGCAGGCGGCGGCGCACTCTTCGACTTAGGATGCCACCGCGTTGACGTTATCCGATGGTTGATGGGTGAACCCAAGAGTGCTATCGCCAAAATCAACAACTTCACCGGCAACTATCCAATTGACGATAACAGTGTCTCTGTCGTCGAATTCGCGAACAAGGCACTCGGCGTGATTGATGTCGCATGGACACACCGTTCCGGCCCGAATATGCTCGAAATCTACGGCACGGAGGGTTCGTTTGCTGCTGGACATGGCGAGATGCATTTCCAAACCCGTAAACTCTCTGACGAAGAGAAAGCGGAATACATCGCCAACGCACCCGCTGCGCCACCCGAACCGATGCAACAGTGGATCAACGCCATCCTCCGCGACGAACCGATGACGATTACGATCCAAGACGGACGGAATCTCACAGAATTGATGCAGGCGTTCTACATGTCCTCCGAACAGGGACAGTCAATAGAATTTCCGCTCTAAATAACTGTCAGCCATCAGCTATCGGCTATCGGCTTTCAGCACGGCGTGTAGCAGTTACTATCGTTTTGTCCGCCACAAACGGCTCTGGCTGACAGCCGACGGCTGATCGCTGATAGCCAAAATTGAGGAATATCATGCAAGACTATCAACCTATTTCTCTTTCCGATTTTTGTAACGTCAACGCAGAAATTATCGGTGCAAACGCAACGCCAACCGTAGGACAACAAACATTCCACGGACTCCCCTTCAACATTTCCGAAGATGAAAACTGCTTCTTAGGCTTCGGTGAAGGTGTTAGCACCGAGGCTGTCCAAATTCCCATCAATGCAAACCCGAAACGAGTCATCTTTGTACACCGACTGCTTGAGTCCCGTATCCAGGAAGGTGAACCCATCGGTAGACTTATTGCAAACTATGTCTTCCATTATGCCGATGGTGAAACAGTGAGTGTTCCGATTCGCGAACGCTTTGAAATCGGTAGCGTTCCACAGGGATGGGGACAACAAACCTTCATCGCGATACCCGACCGACAAGATAGTTTATACCAACGCCACGAAGGTCCCTGGGGCGCAGCAGGAAACCGACAGACCGAAGCGACCCAAGGAACACCACACAACTACTATCTCTGGGCATGGCAAAATCCGAGAGACGGTGTTGATGTGGCATCCGTTGAAATCCAACCCCAGGACCGCCGGTTCATTGTCGCAGCAATCACACTCGGTTACCTTGACGAAAATCCGATACCACGGCGTCCACGCCGCGAAGTCAAAATCACGCTACCGCAAACCGACGATGCTGACAAACCGTTCAACATGGAAGTCAACGTTGACCGCGGCACAGCGACGTATCCGTATCCGTTACCGGAAAACACACCGGATACGTTTATCAACGACGACTTCAAAGGGTGGGGTGAATCCCAAAGCAACAAAAGCAGCCCCGCATACACGGAGGTATCCGCTACGCCGTCTGCCACCGTTGAAGTCAAGAACCACGGCGAAACCCTCGGCACCGTCAACTGGGGAGAAGTTGAAGAAAAAGGCAGCGTTCAACCCAACGAACGCGTCAAAGTAGAGGTCATCGATTCCGGTAGAAACTGGGTACATACAACCGTGATTGATGAAGACACAGGCAAACCGGTGCCGTGTCGTATTCACTTCCGTTCACCGCACGGCGTACCCTATGCACCGCACGGACACCACGCACACGTCAACTCAAACATGGGCACATGGCACGTAGATGTCGGTGGCGACGTACGGCTCGGACAAATTAGCTACGCCTACATTGACGGTAAGTGTCAGGGATGGCTCCCTCGCGGCGATGTGATTGTTGATGTCGCCCGCGGGTTTGAATACACTCCCGTGCGGACAACCGTCAACATAAAACCCGGGCAACGCGAACTGACGCTCCGGATAAAACGGTGGTGCGATATGAACGCCGAACGCTATTTCAGCGGCGATACGCATGTTCATTTCCTCTCCACACAAGGCGCGCACACCGAAGCACAAGGCGAAGACCTCGGTGTTGTCAATCTTCTCCTCTCACAGTGGGGACACCTCTTCACGAATACGGAAGAATTCATCGGGAGACCTACAACATCTGCCGACGGACGGAGCATCGTCTACGCAACACAAGAAAATCGCCAGCACGTCCTCGGACACCTCACGCTGCTCGGTCTAAAAGAACAGGTTGCACCGTGGTGTTCCGACGGTCCCGGAGAGGCAGAACTCGGCGGAAACATGGAGGTCACGCTTTCGCACTGGGCAGATGCCTGTCACGCACAGGGCGGCACTGTCGTCTTACCGCATATCCCGAACCCGAATTGCGAACCCGCAACGCTTATCGCGACAGGACGTGTGGATGCCGTCGAATACCTCACCAACGCTATGTATGGACACCTTGAGTACTACCGTTACCTCAACTGCGGATATAAATTGCCCCTCGTCGGTGGCACGGACAAAATGACAAGCGATGTACCCGTCGGTGTCTATCGCACCTATGTCCACATCCCTGACGATGAAGAATTCAATTACGATAACTGGTGTAAATACATGAGCGCGGGGAATACCTTCCTCAGCGGCGGTCCCATGATACGGCTCAGTGTTAACGGACAGCCGATCGGCAGCACGATTAATCTTCCCGGCAACGGCGGCACCGTGGAAGTCGAAGCCTCAGCGGATTCCATCTTCCCGATCCACACCTTGCAGATTGTGCAAGCTGGACAGGTCGTCGCGTCTACTGAGGAAAACAACGGAGCACGCCAATTACGCCTGAAAGCGAACCTGAAAGTGGACAAACACTCATGGATCGCAGCACGATGTGGTGGCCCCAACTATGCACAAGCCGTTCCACACCACGACGGATGGCGGCGCGGGATCATTGCGCACACCTCGCCTGTCTATATCGCAGTCGGCGGTGAGTGGTGGATGTTCGACCCAGAAACGGCGAACTATATGCTCACCTTGATTGAAGGCGGACTGTCCTACATCCAACAGACAGCACGCCATCACGAACCCGGCACCGTAACACACCACCACGGAGAGGACGATCATTTGGAGTATCTCTCTCGTCCCTTCCAAGAAGCACGAGAAGCAATCCACCGTCGGATGCACCAATTGGGCATCCCGCATTAGTTAACCGAATTTGCGAAATAAGCGTTTTAGATGGATGTATGAGAACTGAAAAAATTACAGATTTAGAGAATCCGATAATTTGTCTAAAACTAAATCGTCCCGCTTCAAGATTATACCGTTTGCTATCTAAATTCTGTGTATGGTATAATAACTGAGGTTGCGTGGTCCCCGTATGCTTGACGTGTGCGAGCGAAAACCACGTTTCAGTGTCATTGATGGATTACACAAGTGAACGCATTGAGACCTATACGGAGGAATTTGATATGTGTGTTCCAACTGAAAAGTTGAAGAAAGAGGAAGTTGAAACAAAACACCCTTTTGGGGAGCCCACGGCTGCGCGTGGTTTAGAAGATGCTTATGATGATGACGAACCCGAATATACACTTGATATGCTCATCGCACTAAATCCTGACTATAAAGGTGCTCGCGAGAAGTGTAAAGCCACATCACGCCTCCCGGCGCGTGGTTTGGAAGGTGCTTATGATGATGACGAACCCGAATATACACTTGATATGCTCACCGCACTAAATCCTGATTATGAAGGCACTGATAAGAAGTGTGGTTCCGAGGAACGCGAGTGTACAATAGAGAGGGAGTCTAATGAAGGAGCGTGATGTCATCGTTGTCTATTTAAAGGATACCGAGGGGCAGTTAAAACTGAGACCCGCAGTTTGCCTACGACAGTTACCACACAATTATCACGCCTTCATTGCCTGTGGTCTAACCACGAGATTACAATATTGTGTCGAAGGTTTCGACGAAATTGTCACGCCTCAAGACGATAATCTGGAGCGGCTTAGGGAAACCTCGCTAATTCGACTTGGCTTTCTAAGTCAGATCCAGATAGGTGAGATCGTAGGGTACATCGGTTCTATTTCAGAGGAACGGCATAAACGGTTGTTAAAAAAACTAAGCGAATACCTCGAAGCAGTGAGCGAATGATAGATAGCCTGGTAGGCTTGAATTATGACCTTGTTCTTAACCGTACTGATTGAAACATAGGAGACCAACATGCCAAAAGAATTAGTAGCCGTTGCCCCGCGGCAACCCGTTTTGAGAGAATACGAGGACGGTCCCGTTCCCGCAGATAACGTCCGGGTTCAAGTCGAATTCGGCGCACCCAAACGCGGCACCGAACTCACAGCATACTACGGATACAATAACCGCAGTTTTCCAATAGGGCTTGGGAATATGTGCGTCGGAAAAATTATTGAAATCGGAGACGACCTTGAAGGTTTCGAGATTGGAGAACGCGTCACGCATCACGGACATCTCAAAGAGACGCATACGTGGCGCGCCGAAAGTGTCCTCAAAATGCCGGACCACATGACATGGAAAGAGGCAGTCTGTTATGACCCATTACACTTTGCTATGTCCGCTATTCGGGACGGAAAAGTCCGCGTCGGTGAACGAGTCGCTGTCTTCGGACTCGGTGCCATCGGGTTGATGACAGTCCAGATGGCACGGATCGCAGGCGCCGACTTCGTCGCTGCCGTAGACCCACTCGAAAGACGGCGGAAAGTTGCTGAAAAAACGGGCGCGGAGCTTGTCATTGACCCAACTGCCTCCAATACTGGAGAAGTACTCAAGGAAGCAACTGGCGGACTCGGCGTTGATGTCGCTGTAGAAACGAGTGCTGTCTACGAAGCACTTGATGACGCGCTTCGCAGCGTCACTTTTGAAGGCACAATCGTCTACGCCGGACGCGCAAAAGCCTGTACAGGCGGACTCGACCTCGGTGCCGTCGCGCATGTCAACATTCCGAACATCATCTTCGCGCGCGCCAACAGCGACCCGAACCGCGATCATCCGCGTTGGAATTTCAAGCGTATCATCGATACCTGCTGGAAATGGCTCGAAGAAGGCAAATTTGACTGTGAAGATGTCGTCGATCCAGTCGTCCCGTTTGAAGATTCTGTTGAGGCTTACATAGAGATGGACAACCACCCCGAACGGAGCGTCAAATTAGGTGTATCTTTTCAGTAGTCAACCGCTATCCTGTAAACGATAAGGGGAAGAAATGTTTTAGGGCTTACGCAGCTCCTCTTAAAGTCCCCCTGATAAGGGGGTGTTTTTGCTGGGGTGTTTCTTCTATAGGGGTTAAATTCCCGAGATAACGCCTTTTTTGTGAAATATTTCGCTTTTTTGCTCAATTTGCGTAACTCCTGAAACATTTCATCTAACAAAACCGCCTACAGCCAAAATTGCGTAAGTCCTGTTCCTACTTTTTACTTATGCACAAATCCGTGCAACCATCGCACCCTTTGCCCCATTTCGTGCAGTCAGCACACACGCCAAACCCACTAAATCCAAAGTATCTCCCCTCTCGTCGGCTATTTTAGATTGGCACAGAAATTGCTACTGACTGCCAAAAGGAGACCGACATGCAAAAAATCGCTTTCGCGCTACAGCACGTATTTATGGTATGTATCCTATTTACTGTAGGATGTGCAGCACCAGCGTTTTTAACGAACCCCTCAACATCTGCAGAACAACCTTCAGAACAAGAGGAGACATCACAAACGCTAAGTGCCATAAACACATGGAACGGTATACACATTTCAAAAATTACCCAGAAATGGGGAAAACCGCACAGCGTTACCGATGACGGGACAGATTCAAAGATTTATATCTGGCCACTAAAGCTGCCCGTCCACGAATTCTTAGCGGATCCAGGGGCAGCTGCGAGTTCCGCCCGTCTTCACCCGGGCAGCATGCGACCAGGCGCAGCCGGAATACACCCCGTGTCCATGGATGCCCTCTATGAACTCGTATTTTATACAAATCCGGAGGGGATCGTTCAGAAAACGCTCCTAAAAGAGAGTGCCACATCTGGCTTCGCTCGTCCTTCCCGCAAGTGAACACAAGTGGAAGTAAGGATATTTAGGGCTGTTTACTCATGAAAGAGGTAAAAACCTATGTTGCGTAGAATTTACTTTTTCGGTATATGTGTGGCAATAATGGGGGTGTGGTTATTCACGACAAGTTGCGCACCGCTTCCAAAACGGATAGACGCTACACACCTATCCTGCAAGGCGTATCCAAAACTCGTTGATGGCGATCTTGCCACAAATAGTTTCCTGAAGGTAAAAAGCTTTGTTGAAAAGGATAACACCGCTTATAAGCACAGCCTCCGATATGGCGACTGGGTGGAAGGCAAACATAAGACTGAGGCGTTGATTCAACTCGATGCGATTACGCCTGTCGCTTACATTCAAATCCATCCAATTTCAAACATTTATCGTCTCTCGGTAGACACATCGACCGCAGAGATAGCGAACGAAAAATCACATCACTTTGAACCCGTGAGAAGTCATAAAATTGTCAGATCCGAAAACGGTGAAGTGATACGCATCGACATCGACAGACCCGTGCAGGTACTGCGAGTTTCTATCTATGCCAATCGTGATTTAGCACACACCACACGAGAACCACTCACACAAAAAACCAAAGTGACCTTTAATGATATTGTGATTCAGGAAATTCGAGTGTATCAGTGAAGGAAGTCAAGAAATAGGAAACCATAAATCATCAGGAGTTTTGAAAATGAACAAATTTACATTCGCTCTATATTCTCTATTTATCGCAAGCCTCTTAGCTGCGGGATGTGCAGCACCATCATTTTTGATGAACCCCACCGAGCCACCACAGCCATCACCAGAAGCACAGATACAGCAAGCTACGGAATCTCTGGAATTATGGACAGGACAACCTATTGCAAAGGTTATTCGCGATTGGGGTTCACCACACGGAATAACCAACGACGACGAAGGTTCAATAATTTACATCTGGCAGACGCAGCTGCTTGTACAAACGCGTCCAAAAGGAGAAGAACACCGAATCCTTTCTCGACGACATCCGAGTGATATGCAACGCGGAACAGAAGCATATTTGCCAACGGATCACTTCTACGAATTTATGTTTTACACAGACATGGACGGTGTAATTTACAAAACCTTCGTACAAAAGGATGAGAATCCCAGCCTTGGTTCCCAGAGTTTTAGCGTCTCCTATGAAAAACCGAGGACCACGAGATAATATGATGAAGTTACCGACAATTTCCATCGCATCACATCGTGTCACGCGGCTCATCATCGGCGGCAACCCGTATAGTGGCATCTCGCACCGCTCCGCAGCAGCATCAAAAGCAATGATCGATTACTATACGACGCAGCAGATTATCACAGACCTCCAACAGGCAGAGGAGAACGGAATCAACACCGTCCTCGCGCGTGCCGATCGGCATATCATGCGCGTCCTCAACGAATACCGGAACACAGGCGGCACCATCCAATGGATCGCCCAGACCCCGAAAGATACAGAATACGCGAACCTCAACGAATACCTACAGATCATCGCGCGCTACAAACCGATTGCCATCTACCATCACGGCGGCACAACCGATAAGTTGTACACAGAAGGACGACTCGGCGCATTGCACGAGAACATCAAACGCATTCGAGACCTCGGTTGTGCTGTCGGAATCGGCACACACGATCCACTGGTCCTTAAGCACTGCTACACTGAAGGATATGATGTTGACTTTTATGTCTGTGCATTGTATAATCACACAAGACATAGAGAACGCTATCTGCCAGATGATCGGTTCGCAGCATTCGCTACCATAAAGGCGATACCGATACCGATAATCGCTATCAAAGTATTAGCCGCTGGTAGAAACAAACCGCACGATGCCTTTCAGTTGGCACTAAAAAATATTAAACCGACAGACGCGATGGCAGTCGGCATGTACACACAATTTCAACCCGACCAAATTCAGCAGAACGCGCAAACTGTCGCTCAACTCACCCACACCCTGTAGGCGCACTTTGTAAGCGCGCCGGTATGAATGGACCAAAGAATGAAGCGAATTGTAGAACCAGAAGTCATGGATACACAAGCAGCCGCCGAAGCCTACGATGCGATGGGGCACGGCGAGGTTGACAAGGCTTTTGTAGACCGTGCCATCGCACTCGGCGCAAGCACCGGACATTTTCTCGATGTCGGCACCGGTCCCGCACAGATTCCGATCCTCCTTGCACAACGCTGCCCTCATATCCACATCACCGCCATCGACCTATCCGAAGAGATGCTAAAGATAGCGAAACGTCACGTCGCACATGCCGAACTCACCGATCGCATAACCCTCGAACTTATCGATGCCAAAACGCTACCCTATCCCGACAACACCTTTGACGGACTCATCTCCAACAGCATTGTTCACCACATCCACGACGCGATGATGGCACTCAAAGAGATGGGCAGAGTCGCGCGTCCCAAAGGACCCGTTCTTATCCGAGACCTCATCCGCCCAGAAACCCCCGCAGATGCCCAGGTATTTGTGGATCGCTACGCCGCGAACGACACCCCGCATCAACAAAAATTATACTACGACTCCTTCCTCGCCGCATTCACCATCACCGAAGTCAAGGAAATGCTAACACAGATAGACATGCCGGACGCAGTTGTCGTCCAAAGCACCGACCGACACTGGTCGATTGAACGTACTGTCTAAATCCTGCCGCGCAGCTACCCTAAAGCCCTGTAAGGGCGGTATGTTTATAGTAATGCGATGTCTTCGGCTCTTTAGCCCCAGCGGGGCGAAATGTATCTTATAAAATGGCTTGACATTCGTCTTGGAATGTGTTAATATCAGGACTTACGCAATTTTGACGATATGACACTTCGTTAGTGGATACGCAGTAAAAAAACAGAGGCGTTCTCGGGCCACAGGCTAACGGTCTCCTATGGTACAAAAGAGCAGTATGCGTAAGTCCTATGATAGAAGGATTTCAAGACCGCTGCGACGGAGCTGCTGCTATTGACACTGTTTGTTATGGTTTTACTGGCAAGTGCGTATAAGGAGAACGACATCCAGTGGCGGCAGGTTTTCAGTGGTAAAGCGTGGAGAGAGGACCCACTTGCACAACAGTATAATATCACGGGTGTCCCTAACCAGTGGCTTATTGACAGAGATGGCAAATTAATCACGCATAAAGCCAGAGGGGAGAAGTTAGAACAACTCGTCGTGGAAGCACTGAAGAACAGATCTACAAACCGATAGGATGTGTCCTAATCGTCCTAACAGCAGGAGAAGAATAGTGATAGACCTTCGTAATGTGCTAAAGGTTTCAGAAAACATCCCGGTGCAAGCACATTGGGATCCGATTGAGAACACAGCGAACAACTTGCATTGGGCCGCGGAGGAGAAGTTCAATCGGACCAAGGCACAATGGTCAGAACCGGTGGATATGACATGGGAACAGTGGCTGAAGTTGTTCAACCCCGGACCGGTGGAGCCATTGAAACACTACAACACAGCGGATTTTCAAGTCTTTCTTCCACCGTCAATCGTCAATGTCGGCGATGTCTGGGATTTGGATCTGGATGGGATTCTCCCGTTTCTGCGTCAATTTCACCGAAGTGCAACAATGAATCTCAGACACGGTCAGAACGGCGCGAAAGCGTGCTTACGAGCAATTTCGCCTGAATATGCTGACATCGTGTTCCGAATCCATGCGCGGTTCATACTGGACGACTCCATCGGTGCTTACTTTAGACCGGCACAGTTCGCTGGATACCTAACCATCGATCTTAACAATCGAACAATTTCTCAATGGACATTATCGCTTCCGAGACGCAATAGCAACGTCGATATCGGTGCTTTTAGAACTGCCGATATAGGGTTTGTGCCTCGCATGGAACTCTGCAGTTTATCAGAGACGGAGCCAAAATTGATCCATTGGGAAACTGCTATCGCTAAGGAAGAAATTGAGAAAAAGTTTCAGAATATGTTTTACAAGTTCTTTCAAATCGAGTGGACCCCGATTGAAGATGCCGTTGAACGCGCGAAAGCATTGGATCGTCCGATTCATGCACTACTTTTGTTCGGTGTACTGGACGATGAATCCTGCTGAGGGTCGGGCAAAAGTTTGAGAGCGGGTCCGCTCTCCTCGCCGAAAATTATCAAATTGCTCAACACGCACTTTGTGAACGTCTGGGTCCTGCTTAGGGATGTGCCTGAGCTACAGGCAGGTGCTAAAGGTGCAGATGCAGCCGCCTTGGCAACGAAACTTAGACAAAATTACACCGATTCTGTAGACATTCTGACACTTACTCCCGACTTGGAAGTGCTAGGACATCTGCACAATATGCGTCTGTTTCATCCCTATTATCTGCCCCGCAATGAGCGGATACCTCGATATTTAGAGATGCTAAAGTCGTCTGCCGGTCTGGAGATTGCGGCACAAAAGCCACGCGAAAATTTCAACGAGGCAACCCTCGAAAAATCTATTGCCGATTCGGAAGCGAAACTTCAGCAATATCCTGATGATGAAAATTTTTTCTATATCTACCGCATCCTTATTCGTCTCTATATTGAAAGTGGACAGGAAAAGGATATAGATGAATTGATTGACCGTTTCAAAATTTTCAACGCTAAAACCCTTCTTGCTGAGATTCATGAAGAATTAGGCAACACCGAACGCGCAATGGAATATCGCAGAAAGGTTACGCCGCCGCTGGGGTTGCTTGGAAAACCTGTTCCCGACTTTTCCGCGACCGATCTTGACGGAGAACCGATCTCGCTGCAGGCGTATCATGGAAAAGTCGTGTTACTCGATTTCTGGGCAGTCTGGAACAGTTTCTGCATCGGAGATATACTGAATCTCAAGAAGATTTACGATACTTATAAAGACGAAGGATTCGACATCATCGGTGTCAGTCTCGACACTGACGAAGCGAAACTGCGTAACTTTCTCAAAGAAAACAACATCCCTTGGCGGCAGATTTTCAGCGGGCAAGAACGGCAGTGTCCACTTGTGCAACAGTCCGATGTTCGTTCTATTCCGACGCGGTGGCTTATTGACAGGGATGGCAAATTGATCGCTCACGAAGCCAGACACAAGTTGATCTCCAGCGAAGGCAGAGAGCCAGATTTAGAACGACTGGTAGCCACAGCGGTATCCGATAACTGATAACCAACAGGACTGACGCATAACGCAATTATTGAGGACAGGAAGAATGGAAGGAACGGAAGGATGGTAAGAACTCCACCATGCTTCCAATCTTCCAGTCTTCCGATTTCGCAGACAACGCTCGGACTTTGCGTGAGTCCTAACAAATTAAAAAGTGGATTTTGTATTCCGAGTATGCTATCATAAAAGAAATAAACACTCCTATTGAGGTGATAAATTGAAACTCGGTGTATCTACTTATTCCTATTGGCATTTCAAACCTGAGCGTGTCCCAATTGAACACGTCATTGAAGAAGCTGCGCGGCTCGAACTCGACGGCGTTGAAATCTTACATCAACAGATGGCATCGGAGGCGAACCCGTATCTTCAGAAACTGAAACGGGTCGCTTTCATCAACGGAATTGATCTCTACGCGCTCTCTATCCATCAAGGCTTCGTTTCGCCGGAAGCGGCGACACGACAGAAAAACATCAATCACACGGTTCACTGTATCCGTCTGGCGCACGAACTCGGTATCCCGTCAATCCGTCTCAACTCAGGACGATGGGGAACTGTCGGATCCTTCAACGACTTAATGAAATCCGAAGGACAGGAACCGACACTCCCGGGACACACAGAAGATGAAGCATTTGAATGGGTCATCGCATCCATCGAACAATGCCTCCCTGATGCCGAAAAATATGGTGTCATCCTCGGACTCGAAAACCACTGGGGACTGACTTGCACACCGGAAGGTGTCAACCGTATCGTCTCCGCCATCGACTCGGAGTGGTTGAAGGTAACAATGGACTGCGGTAATTTTCTCTCAGATCCATATCAAAAACTGGCACAAATTGCAGACGAAGCGGTACTCGTCCACGCCAAAACCTATTACGGTGAAGGTGAATGGTATACGTTGGATCTGGATTACGCGAAAATCGGTGAGATTCTGAAGAATGTCGGATTCCAAGGATACGTATCCATCGAATTTGAAGGGAAGGCGGATGCACACGTCGGTGTCCCACAAAGCGTTGAGATGCTCCGCGATGCCCTGTAGGGGCGAGGTTGCCTCGCCCTAAGCATCTTCCCACGGTGCCACATCCTCAACAGGCGGCGGTGCCGGAAAGCGGCTCACAACATCAACGGGTCGCCGTGTGTCCGACGATTCGATGACGCGTTCGCATATCTCTATGACGTGTCGCGCCTGCGCGCCATTACACCTCGGATGCCTGTCAGACCGAATCGCATCTGCGAAATCTGCGACCCCTTTACCCCAGTCCAACCCGGTAAATGCTTTCGGTGGCGAGGCTTCATCTTGCCATCCGCCTTGTGGCGTGAATTTCTTGATGCCGCGTCCATCGTCGTGTGCCTGAAGCGAGAATCCGCCTGCAGTGCCGTGGATTTCGTAGGGCGGAATCTGTGAAGTTACCGTAAAACTGTGATAGATGAACCCGTGTGCCCCGTTCTCGAATTCAAGCACAGCGAACCCGTGATCCTTCTCATTCACTTCAAACTCGGTGCCTTGACGCGGCCCTTGGGTGAGCGTCCGTTTCGGTACAGCGACCCGTGCGAACCCGTGAACCGTCTTGACCGGCGCAATCATCGTCGTCATTGCCGTTAGCGGATAAGGTGCGACATCTCGAAACGGACCGGCATGCATCAGGAACGCGTCCGCACTCGGATGCCAATGTTCTAAGGGACCCCCGAAGTTTCCAACAGCGGAGATGACATCGCCGATCTCACCGTCGCGAATCCGTTGCCAGACGTTCTGCTGAACATAACCGAGGATCGCCGACGGCGCGCACGCCAGTTTTAGACCCATCGTTTCCGCTGTCTCTACGAGTTCGTTCGCCTCGTCAGTACGGATAGAGATAGGCTTTTCAGAGTAGACGTGTTTCCCTGCCTTCAATGCTGCCAACGAAATCGGGTAATGCGAAATATGGAGCGTCAAATTCACAATCGCCTCTACATTTGGATCGTTCAGCACTTCTTCAAGCGATTTGTAAACGCGTCCACCGTTCCGTTCTGCTAACGCCGATGCCCGCGCTTCATCTTGGTCATAGAAACCGACCAAGTCAATGAGATGCGGGTACGCTTGGCAACGCGGCTGATAGCCACCCGCGGATATCATACCGCATCCGACTATCACTGTACGAACTGGGGTTGTCTTAGACATTCAATAAGTTCCTTGTTGCGTTTTAAGGTGAATCCGAAAATTACCGCTGTTATCTTTCACCTGACATATAACCTTGCAGATATTGTCCAATTTCTTCGCCATTTTTGATTATATCGGTGAAATATGTATCGCAAACATCTCTGAAACGTAAGAACACATCATGAGTCGTTGCATTCTCTTTCTCAAAAACACCTACAGGTTGGCAATCCACGCCCCATACCTTGAACTGGTGTAATGCGATTGTGGCTGTTTGCGTTTTAGCACTGTTATTTAAGGCAAACACAAATAACGGAGGGACCTTTCCGTTTATTCTACAATCTACCTTGTAAATTCCATCCGGATCATTTGTAGGGTGTTGCCAGTTAAATGACCTACGGTTTGATTCTACTTTTTGGTACAAAAATGCTTGAAAATCGTCGATAAACGTAGATCGAACCCGTTCTCTTGACAAATATGTAACGTCGATTATCTTGAGTAGTGCCTGAACAAAGTCGTAAAGTGCTTCGCCGTAATGACCATCAGAGACATCAATAACTAATTCGCCATCATAATCTTCAACCTGAAACATAGATAGTGCTTTTAAAATTAACTTTTGGGGGTTTCCACTATGGAGTCTCTGCTCATCCATATCGTATGAAAGGTGCATATAGGTATGTGCCTCATCTGAGAGAACCCACCTACCACCCATCTTTTTCAAGACAATAACCAACTGATCCCCATCGTTGAAATGGAATGGCGTAAAAACGAGAAACCGGTCTTTACCATCTGCTGAAAGCTGTATCTCTGCGGAAACCTTATCAATAAAGTCTTTTTCTATTGTTTTGATTGACATTGTTCTCGCCACGTAAAAAAGTTCTGATTCCAATTGTGCTGGTAATTTAAAGTATATCACATTATCCTGAAAAATTGGCAAAATTTTATGGCGTTGATAACAAATTTCCAATAAGATAACAAATCAGAACGTTGCCTAATTCCTGACTTTCTGGTATAATAAAACAGAACTTGCAATACACAGATTATACCGTATCAGGAGAGAAAAAAGATGACAGAAAAAAAAGAAAACACGCATCGCCGACTGCCGATTTGCACGCTCGGTGCCGATGGACACGGCAAAACGACCTTGACCGCAGCAATAGCGAAAGTCGTCGCGAGAATCGGGGCGATTCACACGGATGACGGTGGCGATTTTCAAGCACAACACCTCATTCATCATCCAATCCGCGAAGGCGTTGGCATCACCTACCGCTCAATCGCTTATGAAACCAGCGGCAAACTCTATACACACATCGACTGCGAAACACACCTCGATGTTATCAAAATGCTCATCAGCGGTTCCCCGGCAATTCAAGGCGCGATTTGGGTCGTGAATGCTGTCGAGGGTGTCACACCGGATTCGCAGGCACACCTCCGTCTCGCACACCAGATGCACCTCCCGACAGTGCTCCCTTTTCTGAATACAGGTGGCATTTCAAAAGATGATGAACTGTTAGACATCTGTCTACAGGAGATGCGAGAATTACTCGACGCGTATGCGTGGGAAGAAGAGAACACACCGATAACTGTCGGTGATGCGCTTAAGGCATTAGACTACAGAGGCAACAGCATTACCTATGCACAATGGCAACCGATCGTTGATCTGGTCTTCGCGATGAACCGAACAATGCCGATCCCTATAGACACCGAAAACTTACCTGTCATTATGCCGATCCATGAAATCATAGAAGAAACAAAAGACAAAGTATCCGTCCGTGGCGAGATTATCCAAGGGCATCTCGCTGTCGGTCAGGCGATAGATGTTGTCGGTAAAGGCGACAGAATCAAGACGCGCGTGCTCAGCACAAACGGTGATGAAGTGTCTGTTGAGTCCGAACCGGATTGGTTGTCGGTTGGACAGGTGCTTTGTCCACCAAAAACAATCAAAGCGCATTCCGAATTTACAGCACTCGTCTATCTACTGACACAAGAGGAGAGTGGTACACATATCCCGCTTATTGAGAACGATAGACCCGACATCCGTCTCTGGCGTGTTGATATGCCAGCACACCTAAAACTCCCGGAAGAGCTCTCCTTGATTACACCGGGGGGTTACGCGCACGTTACCATTACGCTTGACCTACCGTTAGCGATGACGGTAGGCACTCGGTTTGAAGTGAAGAAGATGGGAGTGCGGATCGGGTTCGGGGTCGTGACCGGCGTGGCGTGAATTGAAGCGAACCCCTAAATCCCCCTTATTGGGCGGACTTGCAGATTTATCCTGCAGCAATCGCGTCTTGTAGTGTGAGGTCCCCGGTATACAGCGCGCGTCCTATAATCGCGCCACTGGCACCGATCTGTTTCAGATTGGCTACGTCAGAAAGCGATGTTACGCCACCCGAAGCAATCACGTCCGCGGAGACGGCATCAATAATCGCAGCTGTTGCGTCAACGTTCGGTCCTTTGAGCATCCCATCACTCTTAATATCAGTATAGATAAGCGTCTGCACGTCTGTCAACTCTTGTGCGAATTCGACAACGGATTTCTCGGATACCTCCAGCCAACCGTCTGTCGCGACCCTTCCGTCCCGCGCGTCGATACCGACAGCGATGCGTTCGCCATATTTGGCACACGCCTGCTTCACGAAGTCCGGCTGTTTGAGAGCAACCGTCCCTAAAATAGCGCGGTCTACACCTAACGCTAAAACCGATTCCAGCCGTTCCATGCTTCGGATACCGCCGCCCAGCTGAACAGGTATATCAAGTGCTGCGACAATCTCACCGACGATATGGAGGTTCGCCGATTCACCTTGAAACGCGCCGTCTAAGTCTACGAGATGTAGGTATTCCGCACCTTCGGTTTGCCATCGGCGCGCCATCTCTACAGGCGCGTCCGAAAAAACTGTCTCTTGCGTCGCGATACCCTGCACTAAATTTACACATTTTCCGTCACGAAGATCAATCGCTGGTAGTATTTGCATTATTTTTAATTTTCCTTGCGGTTCGTTGAGGTTAATTAGGGTTGAAAATTCCTCTCCGTATACCCGCGCTCCATTACATTACGCGCTACACACCTTAGTGCTTTGTCAGGTTTGAAGTGATGGTTTAAAGATATTTATTGATTCTGAGATTCAATGCCTCTTCTTGTAGGAGCGAGTGTTTTTACTGGGGTGTTTCTTACGCTCGCGATCTTTGTATCCATCAACGCTGGCGTGCCATAGCCTTAGTTTGTTTTTCTATTATTCATCTCGGAAAATACCGAGCAATTTCAACTGTACGATTGAAACAACAGCAATAATGAAGAACAGCACCCAGCCGATTGTCGCCGCGTAACCGAGGCGCATGAACTGGAAGCCGTTTTTATAAAGATACATCACGATCGTCGAACCTGCATCTGCAGGTTCACCACCGTTCGTCAAGATATACGGTAGATCGAAGAGTTGGAGCGAACCTATCATTGACACAACGACAACAAAGGCGATCACCGGACGCAACGATGGGAGCGTTACGTGGATAAACGCCTGCCACCAGTTCGCACCGTCAACCGCCGCCGCCTCATACAACTCCTGTCGGATGCCTTGTAGACCCGCCAAAAAATAGATCATGTTGAACCCCGCCCACTGCCAAACGCCTGTTAAAATAACCGCTGGCATCACATATTTCTCCTCGTTGAGCCAACCGATCTCCTTGCCGAAGAGTACAAATTCTTGGTTGACCAAGCCGGCACGCTGGTCGTAGACGAGGTTGAAGATAATCGCAACGAAGACACCCGCAACGAGTACCGGTGCAAAAAAGGCGAGTCGCAGGATGTTTTTGCCTTTGACGAATTTAGAGTTGAGCAGGATCGCAAGGAGTAGGGCAATCGGCAATTGGAGTGTGAGCGTACCTATAGCGAAATATGCCGTGTTCCGAAGCGATTTCCAGAAGATGGGATCGCGGAATAGGTCTGTGAAGTTACCGAGACCGACGAATATCCGGCTCTGGAACCCGCGCATCTCATACAGGCTCATCACGAGAGACGAAATGAGCGGATACCCCATAAAGATGACGAAAAGCAGGTAAAACGGCGCAATAAAAAGATAAGGTGCCAGCTTCTGTTGCTGATTCCAATTTTTAAATTTTCCTTGCGGTTCGTTTTGGTATGTTGGTGTTTTCACTCGCTTCTCCGTATACCCGCCTTCCACTTCGTTTCAGGCTACGTTTTCTGGATATTTTTAAATTTTCCTTGCGGTTAAATGATGTGGGTCTGTTTTTATTATTCTTTGTGCGAAAACTACAAGTCTCCCCATCTATCCATATCTTTTGCAATGAGCGTGCGTACCTTCTCCGCGAGTTCCGTCAACGCTTCTCTCGGTGTCTGTTTTTCTGTCACTGCAGCGAAAATCGCATCGTTGAGGAGATCCGCTGCCTCTGACCAATACGGGTTCTGATAACGCGCCGGCAGATCAGGTGCAAGTTCTATAAACAACTCGCCAAGCGGTTGACCTCCCAAATAGACATCGGGCTCCTTAAAGATGGGAGCATCCCATGCGGCTTTGAGCGGCGGAATAATCCGCGTCGTCTCATACCTGTTGACCAAACCGGGTCTATCGAAATAGGTAAACTTGAGGAGTTCCCACGCGCGATCACGGTTCTGGCACTGCGTCGTAATCCCGATCATCGTGCCACCGCGCGTTGTCGTCCGTCTACCCTCCGGTTGCCACGCTGGCATCCCGATCGCCTTCCATTTCCCAGACATCTGCGGCACCTGACTTTTCAAGATACCGACGTACCAATCCGGTGCGAGAATAGAGAGGATCTTGCCGTCCTGCATCGCTGCGAAATTGCTCGGATCGCCGTGCCATGTGCCGTACACCGGTGTCGCGATTTTATGTTCGTTGAACAACGCCGTGAAAAATTCTAATGTCTCGATTGCAAGTTCACTGTCAATAATAACGGTGCCGTCCTCATCAAAAAAACCGCCGCCTTGTTGGAGGAGCAGGCTAAAATAGTCGCTCTCTGTGCGCCGATCTAACACAATCGCGTACTGGTCGATTTTACCGTCGCCATCAAGATCGCGCGTCGCCTTTTTCCCAGCAGCGATGAAGTCGTCCCACGTTTCGACCGCCATCATCTCAACACCCGCCGCTTTAAAGAGATCATCCCGGTAAAGGAGAACAACGGGATGCAAGTCGTGCGGGATACCGTAAATCCGACCCCGATACGACCACGGTGTGAATCGGCTGACCACCAATTTATCCATCCAACCTTCACGTTCTAAACGTGGACGCAGATCGACAAATCCGATCTCATCAATCGCACCTTTAAGGAATCGACCGATAGATGTAATCTCCACCTCAACGAGGTCCGGCGCGCCGAAGTTAGACAGCATCGCAGCGAGGAGTTTGTCGTGCATCGTGCCACCGAAATTGATGAGTCGGACGTTGACCCCTGGGTTCTCTGCCTCGAAAATCGGGACGCGCGCTTGATACTCCTCGTAGTGTGTGTTTGCGAAGATCCAAAACTCCAGATCCTCACCCGCTTCCTCAGAACGACCGAAGATGAAAAGCGTCGAAATAAGGAAGAGCACCAGCATGACCATCGGTCCCTTACCGAGCGGAAAACTCTCAGCATCTATCGGGAAACGCAACATAAAAAACTCCAGATACGAAAATAGACTTGACTTTTACGGACATAGTCGTTAAAATTTATCAGAATACGCCCTTTTTATCAACCAACTTTTATTGCAACGCAGAAATCGTCCAGCGTGCTGTCGGCTGCTATATGGCGATTCCCTGTCTGCAAAACTCATCGAAGAGGAGGAAAACGCAATATGCCCACTTATGACTATAAATGTCTCGCGTGCGACACCCAATTTGAGAAGTTTCAAGGCATCACTGCACCACCGATTGAAGCGTGTCCGGAGTGCGGTGGTAAAGTGAAACGGCTCATCGGGGCAGGTGCAGGTCTGATTTTCAAAGGTTCCGGATTCTATATTACCGACTACCGAAGCGAAGGCTACAAGGAATCCGCTAAAAAAGACAAAGACAAAAGCGGTTCATCCGATAAAAGCACGTCATCAGACAAGAGTGAAAAAAAAGAGAAGAAAACCGATACAAGTAGCGAATCGAAGAGCTCGTCTACCGCTGCAGACTAAACCGACCCTGTATAGAACCCTGTCCATCTCTTTCTACTTCTTTAAAGGGGGACGTTTTGCACAATCACAGCCACGACCACCATCATCACGGTGAAGCGCACACGCATAGCCATCAGACGCATCTGCAGGGGAAATTCAAGTTCGCTGTGTTTATCACGTTCTGTGTTTTTCTCGGCGAACTGATCGGCGGTATCTGGTCGGGTAGCCTCGCTTTGCTCAGTGATGCAGTACATGTCATGTCTGATGTCGCCTCGCTGCTCATCAGTTGGCTGGCGATCTATCTCTCCACCCGTCCAGCGACCTCTTCGCGTACCTACGGCTATCATCGCGCCGAGGTCTTCGCTGCGTTTGTGAACGGCATATCCCTCATCGCAATCTCCGGTTGGATCTTCTACGAAGCCTATCAACGTTACACATCGCCGACAGAGATAAAAGTGACAGGCATGTTTATCGTGGCGTGTCTCGGTTTGGCAGGGAATCTACTGATCCTATGGAAACTACACGGCGAGAGCCACGGGAACCTCAACGTCCGGAGCGCGGTACTTCATGTGATTGGCGATACGCTCTCCTCCGTCGCTGTGGTCGTTGGCGGTGTCATCATCTTTTGGACAGGTTGGTACCCGATCGACGCGATCTTGAGTTTCCTTATCGGTGGGATTATTCTTTTCGGTGCAGTGAACATAACGAAGGAAGCGGTGCATATCTTACTCGAAAATTCACCGAAGAACGCAGACGCACACACCGTCGCCGAACACCTCTGCAACTTAGAACCCGTCAAAGATGTCCACGACCTACATATTTGGTCGCTGTGTTCCAACTATTCTGCGCTCAGTGCACATGTCGTCGTTGACGAAAACACCACCTTAGAACCCGATCGGATTCTTAAACAGATCAACGGTGAGTTACACGAACATTTCGGCATCAGCCATACCACCGTGCAATTAGAACAGGTCGCATGCGAGCAAGCAGGCAATCTCCTCTGTAATGCCCAACACTCGTAGTGTGTCTCTCCGTTTAGACGTGTTCTGCTTTTAAACGGTGTGCCTTGCGAATCAAGGCAGCATCCTTCGCGAACTTCTGCGTCGCCTGAACCAATCCATCAACGTGCGACACCATATCTTTCTCCACCTGCACAATCCGATCCATTAAATACGGCTGATTCCCCTTCTCAATCGCTTTTCGCATGATAGAGAGTAGATGCATATAAATCGTATCGGCTTCGCTATCCTCAATCGCAATCGCAATCTCAAAAGCCTCATCGAGTGAAATGTTCTTGCTATCGACCTTTTGTTCGTGTGTCTCCAATGCGTCCGTAATTTGCTGGACAGGGACATCTGACAACTCCGGTACAGCCGAATCAATTCCAAAGGCATCAACGCACAAAGTACGTCCGAAATCAACAAGAATATAGTGTTGCCATTCTTCAGTACTCATCTGTTCCCAAAATCGTGCGATCCGCTCGTCAACGCTTCCCAAACGCAATGAGAGCGCGGCATAAAGTTTTGCTTGCCGCAGTTCAATATCTTGGCAAAGATTAAAAAGTTCTCCTAATGTCAATCGTTTCTCCTTTTAAAGTAGTAGGCACACTCCACTATGCTGGCACTTGCTCTATATCTGCAGCGGTAAAGTAATCGCTGTCCCTGCCTGCATGCTCCGTGTGACCGCCTCCGTAAACTCCATATACTTCACACCCGTGTTAAAATCGGTATGCGTAATCACCTCGTGCCCCCGGATAGCGTTGACAAATTCTTCTTCTACCCGCCATCCGCCTGCTTCTGAGTCCGGTATATCAATTTCGCTCAGTTCTGAATCCGCTTTTTGTCCACCGTAGAGTTTATTCCCAGAAAAACGTAAAGTCCCATCGCTCCCGAAGAGATACACCTCCGGCGCGCCTGCCAATCCAGCAACACTGGAGACCTGTATATGCAGCTGCGCGCCACATGCGAGGTCGCCGACGACATCAATATGCTCAGGAATCCGGACAGAACGCATCACACCGTCGGTGTCTGGACGCATCTTGACGAACGTCTTGCCCATCGCCATAATCCGTGTTGCCTCTCCGACCCACCGCATCAACGCTTCATACCAAATCCCCATACTCATGATATTGAGTCCGCTGAGATCGAAATCTTGCCGCCACTGAAGCGGTGATTCGCTGTCGAGAAACGCGCCACCTGCCCGTGCTTCTATCGCAAGCACATCACCAAGATAGCCTTCAGCGATGAGCCGTTTTATGGTGTTATCGACCCGGAGTGTCATCGGCGAGGGAACAATCTGTGCGATGAGATGTGTCTTCTGACGCGACACCATACGCATGATATGTGCTTCTTTGGCGTTCATCGCCATCCGCGCCTCGCACATCACATGTTTATCCGCCCGCAGTGCTGCCACCGTCGCGCGACAGTGCATATAGGGCCACGTCCCGATGACAATCGCATTCGTGTCCGGATCCGCGATGACCTCTTGCCAATTGCCGTAGGTTTTCGGGATCCCGAACGCGTCAGCCACCCGTTGTGAAGATTCCTGACTCCGATTACAGACCCCGACAATCTCAACGCCATCAATCGCTTGTAGTCCCGGAATATGTTTAGACCTCGTATTCCCACCCGCACCGATAATACCGACTTTAACTGTTTCTTGTGCCACTGAATTTGCTCCTTCCGTTGTTATATTACACCATCCATCATAGCAGAAATGCGAGGAAATGTCAAGCGGTAATTTTGGATCAATCCGTGTTGTTAATCCACCGTAAAGGGAACTTCACAATAGAAGCGACAAAGCGACAGAAATCTTGACATTCAACAAGCCTAATGGTATACTAAGGATAACATAGAAGGTGCAAGGGTTATTAAGGAGGCAATGACAGGTCAGTGACACCCTGCTAAAGCATGGGTGCTTGTGCGAAGCGTATACCAAGCGTTCACTCCACGAGATTAAGTCCTGACTACCGTAATATATCGCGACTGCCGGGGCGTGGTGGCTCAAGTAAGGGTTAGAAAACGGCATA
>JAJDXV010000164.1 GCA_022823085.1 Candidatus Poribacteria bacterium | reverse complement strand
CATGCGATGGAGCACACCCGGGATAAATGCCATACTCTTTTGGCGATGTTTGCAAAAGAATGACGCAGCCGATACTTATTGGGATACACAAACTATGCCAAACGCAGCATAAATACGCTGCCAAAAACTTTACACACCCGTGGTTTCTCGATAAAGACATGGAATCCTTGTGATAAACAGTGGATAACAAGTGGATAGAGATGTTGTGGGGGCATCAAAACATACACCGCGTCGGGAGATGTTTTTTCGAGCATCTCGCGATAGTCGGTGAACGTCTGCTCAATCTCAAATCGTTCCGCTGTTGCCTGAAGTTTTGACGGCACGAGGTCGCACAATCCGACAAGGTTGACATCTTCACAGTCTCTGAGCGACGGGTAGTGGACACCGTTCGCCATCCCACCCGCGCCAATGAGCGCAATATTGACTTTTTTCATTATGGCTCCTCCTTGCAAATCTTTCCTTGCATGTTACAAGAGGGCGTGTTAAAATGCAACGAACTTTTGACGAAGGAGGAACGCTAATTGTATGAATAGCACGACGACAAGCGGTTTGGTTGGTGGGCGGTTCAGGGTTTTTCGTCAATTGCAGAAATAGATTCCACAATCTCCTTCGCGCCATCAACCGCATCTAAACGATAACCGCCCAACGCAATCAAATCGGCATTGCCTTTCGGTGGGTTGTCAAGGGAGTTTGGATTGAGCACGAAAAGCGGTAGATTCATGCCAAGTGCCGTTTTTGCGGTGTAAAACGTCCCACTCATTTTGCCCTGTGCATCTTGTTCAGGTCCGGATTCAATAACGACAACTGCCTTAGAGAGTCCACACACAAGTTGATTTCGCGCCAGCGCATACCATAAGTGCCGCTTGGTATCTGGGTCAAATTGTGAAACCGCGAGAACATCTCGGTCCCAATTGAATTGCTTAAATGCGCTTTTCTGACGCAGCTGCTTGATGCCGTCAGACAGGACGAGTGTCGTTGTTCCGCCTGCTGCTAACGCACTTAAGTGTGCCTCAGCGTCAACACCTTCGGCATATCCCGATACGATATTTATGCCGTTACTTACGAGTTCATCAGATAGTTTTCTTGTGATGCGAATCCCTTTATCTGATACATCCCGCGCCCCAACAATCGTTACGCTGTCTGACGTGAGGCGTTTTTGCTGTCCTTTCGTAAACAGAACGGGTGAAATTTCGAGGAGCTGTGGCGGGAAATCTGGGTGCCCGGGGTAGATAATACCGATTCCCTGCTCTTTGAGTTGCTCATACGCTGCGGATATATCTTCTCTATCTTCCTCGCGGATTTTTCCGGTAAGGATTTTCGCTAATTTTGGAAACTGCTCCGAGAGATCGTTTTGGTTGCATGGCAACATTTCTGGATTTAGGTTTTCTGCCTCTAATATTTTCGCAACGGCAGCCAGCGTCTTAGGCCCTATGTCCGGCGTTTTAAAGAGCCGGAACCAGAAATAGTCTGTGTTAATTTTCATGTCGATCAACGGAGTAATCACCTTTACCGGGTTGGCACTGCCGAATAAACCGAGACACCTCAGAGGCACCGAGTTTATCGGTAAGGATTTTAACCCCCATTTCATAAAGTTCGCTGTCTGTCATTTCAAATGTGTTCATTTTATAGCTCCTTGTGCAACCATGCATCAGGGTTTTCGACCTGGAGACGAAGGTGGGTTTGCACGCGCGTCTCAAGACCTCATGGAACTATAGCAAGGTAGGATACACAAATCAGGATCCTCTTTTGAATTATGATAATACAACACTGTAGAGGATGTCAAGGTAAAACATGATGGCATTTAAAAAATAAAATTGATTTTTTCCCGAAAATATAGTATAATCTTCTAAGATTGATGCGTAATCTAAAGCGAACATCTTATTCTTTTTTTTACAGATGCCCACCATAAGGTAACAGCAGATATTGTGAACGCAGATCCTATCAAATTAGAACTCTACAAAAACATTCTAACCTCAGTCGCCGAGGAGATGGGTGTAACGCTGCAACGTACGGCGTTTTCGCCGAATATCAAAGAACGGCTCGATTTTTCGTGTGCTGTTTTTGATGGCAGTGGTCAGATGGTCGCCCAAGCCGCACATATCCCCGTGCATCTCGGTTCTATGCCGCTCTCTGTTCTCGCAGCGATTGAACGGACCGAAATGGGACCCGGGGATATGATCGTCCTCAACGATCCGTATTGTGGGGGTACACACCTACCCGATATTACGCTGGTCGCGCCTGTCTTTTCGGATGAGAAATCGGACGATGGAGAGACCCGACCGGTCTTTTTTGTGGCGAACCGTGCGCACCACGCAGATGTCGGCGGCATGACTCCCGGCTCAATGCCGATTGCGACGAGCGTGATTCAGGAAGGCATTCGTATCCCGCCGGTTAAACTTATCCGAGGTGGCGAGTTAGATACCGACCTCTGGGAGTTAATCCTCGCGAATGTACGTACGCCGGAAGAACGTCGCGGCGATATGGAGGCACAACTCGCAGCGAACCGCGTTGGGGAACGCAGGCTGCAGGAGATGGTCAATAAATACGGCACACCAGAAATCGCAGCGTATATGCAGGCGCTCTGCGCGTACGCCAGCCGAATGGTGCGGGCACGCCTCCGAGAAATTCCGGACGGTCGTTACGGGTACACCGATGTGCTTGATAACGACGGTATTACTGATGATCCGATTGAAATACGGGTTGTGATCGAAATTAAAAATGATACGGCAGTCGTCGATTTTACGGGTACGGCCCCACAGGTACGAGGGTCGGTCAATGCGATTTACGCCATCACGCTTTCTGCGGTTTTTTACACGTTCCGATGTATCGCGGGTGCAGATGTCCCTGCTAATGCCGGGTGTCTGGAACCGATTCAGGTTATTGCGCCGGAGGGGACCGTTGTGAACGCGAAGTTTCCTGCAGCCGTTGCGGGTGGAAACGTCGAAACATCGCAGCGCATCGTTGATGTCCTGCTCGGTGCATTGGCACAAGCGTGTCCAGATCAGATTCCGGCTGCCAGTTCTGGGACCATGAATAACCTCACAATAGGCGGCTATGATGCCTCACGTGGAAAGGAATTTACCTACTACGAAACCATCGCAGGCGGTATGGGGGCACGTCCGAACTGCGACGGCATTGATGCCATCCACACCCACATGACCAACACAATGAATACCCCGATAGAGGCGATTGAGACGAACTATCCGATGCAGGTAACGACGTACACGATTCGGCGTGGGACAGGGGGTGCGGGGAAATTCCGAGGCGGTGCTGGTGTTATCCGAGCATTGAAACTCTTGACCGCGGCAGAAGTCACTATCCTTTCGGAACGCCGAAGTCGAGGTCCCTACGGTTTGCAAGGCGGAGAATCGGGGGAACCGGGACGTAACGTGCTAATTTCTGATGGAGAGGAACAGCCGTTAGCGGGTAAGGTCTCCGTTTCCGGGGGCGAAGGTGATGTGATTCGGATAGAGACACCTGGCGGTGGCGGATTTTCTTCAACAAAAAACTTGAGTTGAGAATAAGCCGGATTCTGTATGTGATGATCATTCATCTGGGATGGATGTTACCATCCACCTCAAGCGGTTACCTCGGGACGAGACGGGCTATCTCTATATGTCCCTGATTTACCTTGCTCCAGATGGGGTTTGCCGAGCACCGTAAGTCGCCTTACGGACTGGTGCGCTTTTACCGCACCGTTTCACCTGTACAACGTTTTGAGACGTTGTAGTTTACTTTCTGTTGCACTTTCCATAGCGTCGCCGCTCCTGGGTGTTACCCAGCATCCTGCCCTGTGGAGTCCGGACTTTCCTCATCCCAACAGCAAATTGCAGTCAGGACGCGACCACCTACTCAACTCAAGTCTTTTCTATTATACCCCACCTGACACTTTAAAGGCAATGAAATCGGAACGTTCCTTATAGGATTATGTTGAAGTGATTGTTTCGTTCACAGTCTCATACCATGAATCTTCAAATAGCATGCGGAAGGACATTGTTTTGTTATTCGGCGCGGTGATATCCATTGTGCCGTGCGGTGTAGCGTTGTAATATGCCGTTTCTAAGGTTTTAATGAGTCTCTGTTTATAGGTGGTGTCGCTGTTGCCTTCGAGATGTTGTCCTTTGGTTTCAAAAATACAGAGACGTTGCGGTCCCGTTTCACCGCGTTGGACACAGGCGATAAAGTCTGGATAAACGCGGTCGCGCCGCCAGCCTTGCAAGAAATATCCTTGCTTTGCGGCGATGCGGTGCCACCATTGAATGGCACTCTGCTTATCTAAATAGAGAGCGAAATCCGTTTCTAAATTGTTGAATTCTGCTTCAAATACTTGTTCAAATAGGTTAAGTTGTAACGGATCCCCGTGTGAGTGCATCAGTGGTCTCGCTTCAGGTGAAAGACTAATCTCAAGCGTTTTTTCGAGTTGGTAGTTTAACGCACCATCGGCTTGCAGGTTAAACTGGATTTGCCCGGCTTCCAACTTTTCTCGGAAAACGGCTTCGGCGAGTTTATCAATGCAATCACGCAGTTGACGCTTCAGGTACTCGGAGAGATAGAGCCGATGCGTATACAACGTCTTTTCGTCAACACCTTCTTCACGATAGCCGGACAGTGTCGCTTTCACGATGCGCGCAGCGTGCCACGGGTTCGGCAGCACATCCCCCAACCGTCGGACGAAAAATGCTACCTCTAAGTTGTGTGCCGCACTTTCTTGCAATTTTTTATCAATTACGGCTTCGTCTTGGAGATGAATAGTGGCCCGGATCTCTTGAAGTTGTGCCTCCTCTCCTAAGTTGATAGGTGCTACCGCCCCCAGTTGATACCAATCAATTGCACTCAGGATGTCACGCTCGTAATTGAGTTCCCGCCAACTCCGTCCCTGTTTATGAAGTACACGCGGCAGAAAGATGTCTACCTCACGGTATTCTTGTTTACGTTCAATAGTTCGCTGCACACGGTCCACACCCGTTCCTTCAACGAAGTTGCCCAATCCTGTCAGCCCTTCTGCCTCCAATCCTTTTTTGACGTTCGCGACTGCATCCTTGACTTGTTGATTGTAGCAGAAGATATAACAATTATCCAGTTCTGATCGGTTTGTAGTACGGGCGTAGGGTTGGCGCATCACTCTGCCGATGAGCTGCGTCATGGCTGTTGCGGCTGTGGTGTTGTCGAGAAGTGTGAGCAGGTAAGCGAAAGGACAGTCCCATCCCTCCTTCAAGGCATCTTTGGTAATGATATAACGGACCGGACAAAATGGACTCATGAGATCTATTCCTGTCAGCTCATCTTGTGCTGATGATTTCACCTTGACCTGTTCCGCTGGCACACCTAACGCGTCAATAAGTTCTTCGCGGGCATCCTCGGCGTGTACCTTCACGCCACCGCGTTGATTTTTGCCCGTGCGGTCCACGCGAATCACGGCAATCGGACGAATGTAGCGGTCTTCTGTTTGCTGAAACCGTTTTGCCGCTTCCTCAAGTTTATCGCGTTCTATTTTCGTTTGGGCAAGTGTGTATTTCCAATCGGAATTCGGGAAATTTCGGAGTTGAATCGGGAGTTTAATCATATCTTCTTCTTTCAGTGCAAGGCCGGAGACGTTGACAAGGATGTTACTGATGCCGAGTTTCGGGGTCGCAGAGAGTTCCAGTACAAAACGCGGATTGAGCCGATTTACGGCTTCTACAAATGTTTTATTGCGGGTAGGGTCTGGACTTCCATAAGCCTTGTGTGCTTCATCCAAAATTACTGTTGGACGGAGCAGCTTCAGGACGTTAAAAAGACTCTGTTTGATGAGTGCGTCTTTGGGGTTTCTGGTGAGCCGGGGTTGTGCGGTTTGATCATCTTCTGCTGTTTCAAGGTCGGGATGTTTTTCTGAGAGTGCCTGATGCTCTCGTATATCGTCCTCAACAGGAAAGAACGAGGCATAACCGCTGCTATCTCGGAATATCTTAAGGAATTCCTTGTTTCGGTTCCGGTTTGCGGCGGGGAGCATGAGGAGCATGACACAGAGGTGGTTTTCAATATCCTGCTTTGTGAACCTGTTATCTTTTTCAAGCAGCTTGACGCGTCCTCCCGAAGCACGTTCCAGAATCTGCCGATACGGATGCTCTTTGTTCCGAAAAGCGTTCCATGTCTGTGTGTAGATGGCTCTGGTCGGGACAAGCCATAGCACAAATCCGGTGCCGAGTTTCAAGTGATGTACTGCCTCTACACCTAACAAGGTTTTCCCACCACCCGTCGGAACTTTGAGGCAGACATGTGGAATAGGTTCACCAGCGGCACTCTGACGCGAAATGTGTTCTGGAATTATGTCTTTTCCCTGGGCATCTGTGACACCCGGTAGCACAGATGCTTTTCGTAAATTTTCCCACGCAACGTGCGGATAATCTTCAGCTTGCTTTGCCAAGTTTTCCGCCTGCTCTATCAAGAAGTCTGGAACTTCATCTGATGAGAGATACGCGGCGGCTTTATCCGCTTGTTGGCGCGCTTCTTTGAGTGCCTCCAAGTAACGATCTAACGTATCTAATGCTTGTTGTTGATAGTCTTTAAGTTCCATTGTGTAATTTTACCTATCGTAAATTTTCAAATTCACAATCCCGCAGACTCGGTAGGTGCGGTTTCCTAACCTCGCCACTTCAGAGCTCGATTGTAACCTCCTCAAAAGCCTCACACTCCGTTCTACGAATTGCCTCTTCGCGATTGTATTCGATCGTTTCTTGAAGCGTAACTCGTAGTGCTTCAAGCAATTCGTCCTTCGTCCGTTCTTGGCCATTTACACCAGGAATTTCTTGTATCCAACCGATCCACCAACCTTCGTCCTGTTGAATGACAGCGGTATAGGTTCGACCCATTGGTTCTGTCCTCCTCGAAAAAATAATACAACAAGTATAGCACGAATTCATGGCAAAATCAATTTCAAATATAGACTGGGGTGTGTAAATATTTTGGCAGCGTTCCATATTGGAAACCTGATCTAAGACATAGCACTCCGCTGGAGTGCGCGGTTTTCGACATTGTGATTTCTATAGACATTTCACGCCTCTGGCGTGAGGAACGCCTTCCGTATCAAGAAACCTCTTTGCTCCAGCGGAGCAACATGTCTATAGAAAAATGTGCCGCAAGTGACCGCACTCCAGCGGAGTGCTATGTAAAAAAATATCCTCGTAAAAAAATCAATGCAGTGCCAAAAACTTTACACACCCTATAGACTGTCAAATAAGGGAAACTACTTTCTACACATTTGTAATGCGGTGGATGTTGTAGGGAAGTTGACAGAAAGTGATACCCATATCTGTTAGCTCTTTCTGACTGACGAATTTTTGGGGCGCATAGACATAAGCCTTTTTACCGGTTTCCTTACACACTTTGGCGATCTGTTCGGCACGTTCTCCGTTGAGTGCAGACTGATTGCTCTCTAAAAATTCTAATGTCGGTTCATAGATGAGATAGAAACGGAGGGTGTTGGTTTCGCCGAAACAGTAATCTTGCTGTTCGACGACTGAAGTTAGGGTGCTACCGGTTGCCGTATAGGCAATGTAGTCCGCTAAAGCTTCGTACGTGGGGAGTGTCTCGCCGGTGAGCATGCCCTCTTCGTCAATCGGTTCGCCGAGGGTGCAGTAGGTGAAGGATCCGCCTAAGCCGTTCCGGATGGTTTCATTTGTAGCGTTTTCAACACCGTTTATGACGCGGCGGACGCGTTCGGCGGTGATGGTGTCTGCGTAATCTTCGCACTCAATGAGGATAAACTTTCGGTTTCCGCCATCCTCTTTGTTGAGGGATAGGACAGCGTGAGCGGTGGTGCCGCTCCCAGCGAAGGAGTCAAGGATGATCGCATCGTTCTTACAAGCAATCCGCACTAAGTTTGCTATAAGTTCTGTTGATTTGGGATATTCAAAAGGCGCAGCGGAAAATAATTTTGTTAGCATCTCTTTACCAACTTCATGATTAACTTCCGTGCCAGTTAAAAGCGACTTAGGCAGTGTCAACAAACTTTCGCCTTTCAAGTAATCCTTACGGTAAATCCTCCATTTACCTCCACGAACTTTCTGGGATACTGTACTGCCACCGGAAATTTAGACCACTCTCTAATATAAGATTGTGCTACAATGATAATCTATATTTGAAAGGAGCATTCCGATGGCGAAACGCAGAAGATTCACACCTAAGTTTAAAGCAGAAGTTGTGCTTGAGGCCCTCCACGGTGAAACTTCACAGGCAGAACTGTGTCGACGTCATAACCTCAGCGAAAACCAAGTTTCAACATGGAAACGCCAACTTCTTGAAAATGCCGAAACCTTCTTTGAGTCGGCAGATAAGCCGTCAAGCGAATCAGCGGAGCGGATCGCTCAACTTGAGCAACTCGTTGGACGGTTGACACTGGCACTGGAGATCCAAAAAAAAGCATTGAGTTTCTTGGATTGACACCTTCTCAACAGCGCTGTCTCGTTGAGACGTTGCGCAAGGAGTATTCGATGCGGCAGATTTGTCAGACGCTGGGTTTCAACAAGAGCACCTTCTATTATCAACCGAAGAGCGACGCCTCTGAAGATGTCCTGCGTGCCGAAATACAGCGATTAGCGGGGGCGTATCCGACGTATGGATATAGACGTATCACGAAGGTGTTGGTGGCTGAAGGACACACCGTTGGGTATAAACGCGTCGCCCGCTTGATGAAAGAAGAGAACTTGTCGGTTGCCGTCAAGCGTGCGTGTCAAACGACCCATTCCATTGACGGTCCGCAGCCCTGGCAGAATCGCCTCGAAGACCTTGAGATCTCTCGATGCGATCAGGTCTGGGTGGGCGATATCACCTACGTCCGCCTCAAGCACCGCTTCATCTATGTCGCTCTGCTCATGGATGTCTTCACGCGCATGATTAGAGGGTGGAAACTCAGTCAACACTTGACGCAATCTCTAACCTTGGAACCCTTAGAGCAAGCTTTAGACGACAGGGCTCCAGAGATTCATCACTCCGATCAAGGCGTGCAGTATCTTTCAAGGGCTTATCTCTTGAAACTCAAAGAACACGGTATTCAGATTTCAGTTGCTCGCAGAGGGTGTCCTTGGGAGAACGGGTACGCCGAAAGGTTGATCCGAACTCTCAAGGAAGAAGAAGTTCACCTCAATGATTACCAAGATATTACCGAGGCTCGAGAACGCATCGGTCATTTTATCGAACAGGTCTATAACGAGAAACGCCCACATTCGGCGTTAGGGTATTTGACACCTAGGGAATTTCAACGAAAAACCTTATCTTAACTTTGCGAAATTATGGTCTAAATAAACGGTGGCGCTTCATACAATTAGTCCCGGATTTTTGTTGATTTTATCTTTGCCCCATGTCCAGCACCCTTCTACACCGTCGTCAGTTGTCGGTAAAACTTCAACAGGGAAATTTATGTTCGGAGTAAGAGATGTATCTCCAGTTCTTGGGTTTACATAGATCGGAAAGAATAAATTCGGGCGAGTTTCCCGATTGAAAAACTGTACTCCAGTATTCCGTAAACGTAAGAGCCGATAGGATCCGTCTTCGTCTTGTTTATTGTATTCTGAAAGAGATTTTTCTGTTTTTGGGATTTTATAAACTTGGACCGTTTCTATATCTTTAGCATACATCAGAACGTATTCATGAGTTCGCGCGACATATTGCTGCAAAGAACGTCCACGTGGATTTGTCTGGACCACTATTTGTGCGATTGAGTTCCTTAATCCAAAAATTTCATCCATTAACATTCGCAAATGATGTACTTCATTATCATCAATTGAGACGAAAATAACACCATCGTCAGACAACAACTCATGCAATAAATGGAGCCGAGGCCACATCATACACAACCATTTATCGTGACGCTCCATATCCTCAACATCAATAGGGCTATTTTTCTCCAACCACGCTTGCATCAATGGGCTGTTAACGTTGTCGTTGTAGACCCAATTTTCGTTCCCGGTATTGTAAGGAGGATCGATATAGATGCACTTGATCTTGCCAGCGTATTTCGGGAGAAGTGCTTTTAAGGCGTGCAAGTTGTCGCCGTGGACAATCATGTTATTATTTGATAAGTGGGGGGGGGGGGTGATAGTAAATTTGTATTAAGTGATTTTTCTCTGTCTATCTTTAGGGTTCGGACAGGGACGGTGAGGTGGTGTCCGTATATGAATTGTTTGCCTTTGAAATCGAGTGTGGGCATAAGTGTTCCTTTGGAGATACACAGCGGGCCTGTTAAATTTTATTCGCGTTAGCAAGTACCTGTGCTTCCACCATCTCTTTAACAACTTTCTCTTTCCACTCACCAGCATCATCCATAGGAATATAGAGTAGACCATGAATATCTGAAGGTAACTCAATGTCTCCTTTGTGGAGGATACATATTTGCTGTCGACCTACTGCCTTAAGGAAGTAGCCCAACTCCAAAATAACATTCTGACGTGCTCTAAGTTTGAGATTAGCTTTGTCTTTCACTGATGCGCCAACATCATCAGGTGTGAATAAGACGATTGCAAAACTTGCTTCGTCTGCCAGAGCTTCAAACTTCTCAATAATCGTTTTACCTTTGTTGGGTTGCTGATCGAGGACAATGGGTATTAAACCCCAGTTATCGACGAAATCTTCAACGGTATCTCTAGCTACATGATCGTGCCCGTGTACGATAAATACCTTCTCTTGATTTGTGATAGGAACTAACTCTGGGGATGGCACCGGAATAATTTCCGGGGAAATCTCCTCATACACTTCGCTAGTGCTTGCTGTAGGCGGCGAATCAAGTAATGGCGTGCGGCGTTGTGTTGGGGTTGAAATGCGGAAAGGATTGACTGATAATCTACTTCTAATGATATTAGGAAACCCCAAGCTTGCTTGCGTCTCGCTGAGAAAATTTGCTCGTTTTTGCCAATTCAGAGTGGGTTTCATTGCCCTTTCTATAGAAGACTGTGCCCGGCTTAGTTCATTAAAAGGTTTCATTACCCTTTCTATAGAAGACGGATATGCTCTATTTTTGTCATTCATAATTTCTTGTCCTTTGCAATGATTGAAATAAGTATAGCATTAGTTTAGCACCTCAATAAAAAAGCGGGCGAGCAGGGGATTTTCCCATACACGTGTTCCCATTCTATGCCCGGCTTATATCAATAGGCAGTCCCACCTTTCGCATACCCTGACGAAGTTTCAGTTTCCAAGCATCAGCACTATCCATGGGCACATAGGCTACGTCCCGAATACCCGATGGTAACTCAACGCCCTCTTTATAAAGAAGGCACACTCGGTTAGGGTTCAGTTTCCCAATAAAATAGCCAAGTTCAAAAAGGACATTCTGGTGGGCTCTGGGGTTGAGTTGTTGGTCTGCTTCATCTTTTAATCCCCCAACATCGTCTGGGGTCAATAACGCAATTGCGAAACCCGCTTTATCTGCCTGTTCGTCAAACTTATCAATGACTGTTTGTCCCTTGCTCGGTTTTCTGTCAAGAACAGTTGGCTTTAAACCCAAGTTCTCGATGAACTTAGCAACTGTCGTTTTGGTTTCCTCGTCAGGTCCATGTACAATATACACTCTTGGCAGCGTTTTCGTATTCATAATCTTTGCTCCAGTTTCGCGCCGACGCGACGCGGGGCTTCGGAAAAATACCCGTTAGTATAAACGAGGCTTACACAAAATGGAAATTACGTCTATTACTTCACGGTAGGTAAGGTTAGGAAACCGAACCAAGGAATTGTGTAAGCCATAGAAACAAGAACACAACGCTAAAATTAATTATAGTACCAATTCATCGGCAGTGTCAAATCCAATTTTGAACAGATAAACGCAGAAAATTTTCTCCATAGTTTTAGGTATTCCTATCCTTTTACAAAAGTTTATTTGCATCAATAGGGAGTTTGGCATTCTTCATTTCTCTCACCAATTTCAGTTGCCATCCATCGTGATCGTCCATAAGCACATAGGATTGACCGCGAATATCTGATGGCAGTTCAACGCTCTCTTTGTAGAGGAGGCATATTTGGTTGCGGTTTAGTTTCCCAATAAAATAGCCAAGTTCCAAAATAACATTCTGTCGTGCTCTGGGCTGGAGTTCATTCTGTTCCGCTTTTGCAGCCCCAACATCGTCGGGTGTTAGCAAAATGATCGCAAAAACTATGTCCTCTGCTTGTTCTTCAAATTTATCCATAATCGCTTGCAAACCACCGGATTGTTCGTCAAGTATGATCGCCTCTAAACCAAGCCTTTCTATGAACCTGGCGACAGTATACTTGGCTGCCTCGTCATGCCCGTGGACAGTGAACACTTTTTGCGAAGCTTTTTCCTCCATACTTTCTCCTTGATTTTCACGGTGACAAGTCAAAAAATAAAAAACCAGAGCCATTCAGAACTATTCCGTTTTGCTTCTGAATGACTCTGGAATATACAGCCTTACCTTAGGAGCATCCACTCGTTGCACCGCAATTTGAACAGCGATAGCAGACACCGCTTCTCAACATAAGTGCGCCACACTCAAGGCACGGCGGGGCATCTGCGTGCTGTAGCATAATCTGCTTCTCACGTTCCTCCCAAGAACCGGTATCGCCGTTACTTCCGTGTTCATAGGGCGAGACTTCCTCGGATGCTGCTATTTGTTCATCTAAGTTCAGCATGTCGATTCCTTCTCGCTGTTCTTGGGAGAGGAACCGTTTACCGAGCCAGCGGAAAACGTAATCTATAATCGACTTCGCCATCGGTATATCGGAGTTGGATGTGAAACCTGAGGGTTCAAACTGGACGTGGCTGAACTTATTCACAAGTGATTCTAATGGCACGCCGTATTGTAGTGCGATAGAGGTGAGTACCGCAATAGAGTCCATCAGACCGGAGACGACTGTACCTTCTTTGCTCATCCGGAGGAAGACTTCGCCGGGGCTGCCGTCTTCATAAAGTCCGACAGTGATATACCCCTCATGACCCCCGACGCTGAATTTGTGGGTAAGAGACGGACGCGTGTCTGCAAGACGCTTCCGGATCGGACGGTCCTCAAGTAGGTCTTCCAAATTCTGTGCGGTAACATCAATTTCTTCGCTGTCTGAATCCTGCTGACTTCGCGTTGAGAGCGGTTGGCTCCCTTTGCTGCCATCACGGTAAACGGCGAGACATTTGACTCCCTGTCGCCACGCTTCGACGTACAACGTCTTGATGTCATCTACGGTTGCATCGTGCGGGATATTGACGGTTTTGGATATGGCACCGGAGATAAAAGGTTGCACGGCTGCCATGAGTTTCACCGGTCCCATGTGGTTTATATAACGGGTGCCGTGCTTGCCACATTGGACAGCGCAATCAAAAACAGCGTAGTGTGTCGGTGAGAGGTGCGGCGCGCCTTCAACTGTGCCTGTCCCGCAGATGAATTCCTCAGCCTTACTAATTTCGTCTTCAGTGAATCCGAGGGTCGGTAGGATTTCAAAGTTTAGGTCGGCTGCTTCTTCTTTACCGATGCTTAATCGTTCGAGGCATTCATCACCGAGGAAACCGGGTGAGAATGCGAGATTCAGATCGAAAGCGGTCGGCAACATCGCCGCAACGCGGTCAATATCTTCCTGCGTGAACCCTTTCCGTTTCAATGTATCTGGATTGATGTGCGGTGCGCCTTCAAAGGTCCCCGTCCCGACGAGATAGGTCACAATCGCTTCCGTCTGCTGGAGCGTATAGCCTAAGTTATTCAATGCGGCTCGGACGCTCTGGTTGACGATCTTCATGTAGCCGCCGCCTGCGAGTTTCTTGAACTTAACGAGCGCGAATTCCGGCTCAATCCCTGTTGTATCGCAATCCATCAAGAAGGAGATGGTCCCGGTCGGTGCGATAACACTAATCTGTGAATTCCGGTAGCCGAACTGTTCACCTTTTTCGACACAGAAGTCCCAATCTGCTTTTGCTGCTTCAAAGAGGTCAGACGGACATGCTGCTGGGTCAATATTATAAGCAACTTCGCGGTGCATCCGCATAACGTCTAACATGGAATCCTGGTTATTTTCGTATCCGGCGAACGCTCCGATGCTTCCTGCGATCTCAGCACTCGTCCGATACCCGTGTCCACTCAAGATTGCGGTGATCGCGCCAGCGTAAGCGCAAGCCTGTTCGCTGTCGTAAGGGATCCCTAAACGCATCAAAAGCGCGCCTAAGTTGGCATAACCGAGCCCAAGCGGACGGTATTCATGCGAGCGTTGTGCGATATTTGCCGTCGGATATGAAGAAAGATCGACGATGATTTCCATAGCGGTAGCAAACACACGGACAGTCGCTCGGAAACCCTCAATATCAAAGCTGCCGTCCTCGTTCAAAAATTTGACGAGGTTGATACTTGCGAGATTGCAGGCGGAATCGTCTAAAAAGAGGTATTCGCTGCAGGGGTTACTTGCGTTAATCCTGTCGGTATTTTTACATGTATGCCACTTCTGAATTGTGCTGTCAAATTGGACACCTGGATCCGCGCACGCCCACGCAGCGTGTGCGATTTTCTCCATAAGTGTTCTGGCATCATATTCCTCGGCGACTTCACCGGATGTGCGGTAGGTGGTTTTCCAAGAATCTCCCTGCAGATAAGCATTCATGAATTCATCGGTAATCCGGACAGAATTGTTGCTATTCTGTCCGCTAATCGTGCTGTATGCCTCACCGTTGAAGTCAGATGGGTAGCCGGCTGCGATAAGTACCTTCGCTTTGTTCTCTTCTCTGAGTTTCCAGTCAATATAATCAACAATCTCCGGGTGGTCCATGTCGAGGATAACCATTTTGGCTGCTCGTCTTGTGGTGCCGCCGGACTTAATACTGCCTGCCCACCGGTCAAAACCTTCAAGGAACGAGAGCACGCCAGAACTCTCACCGCCCCCAGAGAGCAGTTCACCTTTGGCGCGGACCTTACTGAAATTTGAACCTGTACCGCTGCCATATTTGAAGAGCCGAACTTCAGACCTCTGGAGCTCTAACATAGAGTCCAGAGAATCGTCAACGCTTTGAATGAAACAGGCGGAATTTTGTGGGTGTTGATACGCGTTGGTGGTGACCTTAACTTTTTCAGCGTCTCTGTCCCAATAATAGTTTCCGCCGCCGCCTTCGATATTGTATTCATGCCACAGACCGCAGTTAAACCAGACAGGCGAGTTGAATGCGCCACGTTGTGTGACGAGGATATGTGTCAACTCCATCTCAAACGCGTCTGCGTCTTCAGGTGTTGCGAAGTAGCCGCCATATTCTTCGCCGACGCTGCGGAGTGTGCGCGCCACACGGGTGACCAACTGACGGGCGCTGTCCTCTGCTTCGACCTCAGGAACCCCGGCTTTTCGGAAATATTTTGATGCCGCAATATCCGTCGCGAGTTGTGTCCAGTTCGATGGTACCTCAACCTGTTCCTGTTTAAAGATAACATCACCCTTTTCGTTGTAGATAGCCGCATCACGGCGTTCCCATTCCAACAAATCGTAGGGATGGACACCGGACTTGGTAAAATAAGGTGTGAAAGTGAGCCCTGTCCGATCACCACCGTTAGGAGGTTTTGGAGAGGTTGCCCTTTCATCAACCTCTTTTGGATTATCAACTGCCATACTCATACCTCTCTGGTTATCGGTGCACTAAAGAAAGTACCCGTGAAACCGTTTTATGATGTGCGCTTGGAAGCGCGTCTATAAATATTTCTGAATTATGATTCATTTTCTTTTAAAACAATACGATGATAACGTTTCTTGCCAGCACGGAGAAGCAAAGCGTTCTCCTCAAGCAAGTCAGCACCAATGATCATATCTATCGCACGGTACTGTTTTTCATTGATGTAAGCACCACCCTGTTGGATGAGGCGTCGCGCTTCGCTACGTGAGTTTGCTAACCCGACTTCATGGAACAACGTCATGATTGGGATACCGCTATCAAGTCGATCGGCTGCGATATGTGTCATCGGCATTTCGGTATCATTGAGATTGCCGCCGCCAAAAGCGGCACGTGATGTTGTTTGTGCTTTGTCTGCTTCTGCTTTTCCGTGTGCGAGTTGTGTTACTTCGTAAGCGAGGACCTCCTTCGCCTCCCGAATCGCTTCATGCTCTAAATTGCCGAGTCGTCGAACCTCGTCCATCGGTAGAAAAGTGAAACAGGCTAAAAATCGTAAGACATCGCGGTCGTCTACATTGATCCAGTACTGATAGAATTCGTAGGGTGATGTCCGTTCTGCGTCGAGCCAAACTGCACCGCTGGCGGTTTTTCCCATCTTTGCGCCGCTGGCTGTTGTGAGGAGCGGAAAAGTGAGGGCGTGAACTCGCTCGCCTTCAACCCGGCGGACAAGATCGACACCGGCAAGGATATTGCCCCACTGGTCGTCGCCACCGAGTTGGAGTCGGCACCCATATTCACGGAAAAGATATAAATAGTCGTAAGCTTGGAGCAGTTGATAGTTAAATTCAAGGAATGAGAGCCCGAGCTCCCGCTCAAGCCGTTGCTTGTACCCCTCAGCCTTGATCATCTCATTCACTCGGAAGTGTTTACCAATCTCGCGTAGAAATTCGATATAATTTATAGAAAGTAGCCAATCCGCATTGTTGAAGAACCCACCGACTTTTGATGGGGTCTGTGCGTTTGTGGTGTTTGTGAGTGTATTATCGAGATTTAAGTAACGTTGCAACTGCGAAAGGATAGCCGCGCCGTTTGCTGAAATTTGTTCTTGCAACAACATTGGGCGCATCTCAGTCTTATCAGTCGGATCCCCTATCATGGTTGTGCCGCCACCGATGATCGCAATCGGCTTATGTCCGGCGCGCTGCAGGTGCGCCATCGCCATGATCGGGACGAGACTCCCGACATGCAAACTCGGTGCTGTCGGATCGAAACCAACGTAATAGGCAACCTGTTCTTCAGCCAGCAGACGTGTAACCTGCTCAGCGTTGGTGACCTGTTTGATAAAGCCGCGTTCGTTCAAGGCTTCAAAGACGTTGTCCATTTTTCGTCCTATTTAAATTTAGATTTTTTCGGTTTTGTTAGAAGGAACTCGGTCGGTGTGGTTTGCATCCGTATCTGGACCTATGCGCAGCTGCCACACCGAACACATAAGAGGTACGATGGAGAATTTATTGATAGAAAATATATGCTTGTAGCCTAATACAAAAATTTGGGATAAGCGTTTCTTACCCAGATATCCTTAGCTAATATTATATAGGATTTTTGCAGTTCTGACAAATGTTTTTTCAAATTTTTGAGGTTACCCCGAAGCAACTTCGACGCGTCGGTAGACATCCTGCAAACGGAGTTCACAGTCTATAGGACGCAGCAACTTGCGCTCAAAAGCGAGGTATTCTTCCGGTGTAAGGTAGGTTTGTGCTACGACAGATGACATGTCTGCCTCCATAAATCTCACATCATAAGTCAAAACAACTTCGGTTTATTTTCAGACCGACCTTGGTTCCAAAATTGGAACCGACACTGCAAGTTAGATAACCTTTTCTACGCCTATTCGTCGTCATCTTCTGCATAATCGTGTCCACTGAAGATTGCGCGGACCTGTTTGGCTGTCTTTGGGCCGGAGAGCAGTTTTCCGATCCGATCGCCTTCTTCTGCAAGTAACGCTTTAACGTTCGTCAGTACGGCTTCTAATTTATCTCCCGGGAATTTGCATGCGCCGTTTTCATCCATGTGGATAATTTCACCGGGCGCGACATCCATTCCTGCGATTGATACCGGTACGTTGACCGCTTGAACCGCCATTGCGCCGTGTCCTGGTGTAATACCGCTCAAAAGGTACTGAAATTCCATTGGACGGATTTCATCGATATCGCGTGAGGGGCCATTTGAAATCGCGCCGAGGCAACCGATTGACTTCATCGCTGCTGTCATGTTTCCGCCAGCGAGTCCGACTTTATTTGCGAATTCGGGTGGGAACTTCTGCTCAAACGCCAAAATCGTCGGCTGTTTCGAGGCACCTAACGCGTCAATAACATCCATAAAGGAGAGTTCCGAATAATTAGGGTCTGGTACCCCGTAGACGCATGTCACGGCATACCCTGCAACGGCACCGAGTTCAGGGTACATACAACGGATCGTCGTATCGGTATACCAATTCTCTGTCCACGGGTTGTAGAGTCCGAGACATAATGGACTCGTCGGATAGGTGGCAACGACATTTGTAATCGAAGGTGTATCGTATTTACGCAGTTCCGCCAACATTTCCTGCTCTGTTAATGCCATTTTTAAAATTTTCCTTGCGGTTAAGTGAGAGATCGGTTTTAGACAGGCATTGTTCTGCCGGCATAAGCGCGTCCGATACGTGCGGCTTCTTCGCCGCCACCGGTAATCCGTACACCGGCATCAATGCTTGCCTCAATTGTATCAGGGGACGTGCTTTCCAAAAATCTAATACCGGACGCTTTGCATGCTGCATAGACGCGATCGCGTGCGTCTTGCAATTCCTTTGGACGTGGGTTCGGCGGATTTTTGTAGCCGAACGACATGCTCATATCACCCGGTCCCCATTCTGCGAAAGCGATGCCGGGAACTTGTGCGGTGATTTCAACGTTTGCTAATGCCCGTCTGTTTTCAAATTTGAGTCCGAGTAGGAGTTCACCATCTGGATTCAGGGGCCAGGGGTCGGCGACATCGAGGTATTCGTTAGAAGAGATGCCCCAGATAGGTGCGGCAGAACCTTGACCAGCTGAACCGCGTCTTCCGACCTCCAATTGTGTACCGACACCGATTGTCTGGAACGGGTATCGGCAGGCTTCAACAAATGCTTTGACTGCCTCTGGGGATTCGGCGTGGCAAAGGAGAAGTCCATGCACACCGCGTGCGAGGAGTTGCCGCATCTGCCAACCGTTAGCGCGAATTACATCTGCGCTGATGCCATCTACGGGGAGTTCGACGATAATTGCTGGGGTTTTGTGCCCACTATTCGTTGGACCGCCATCAACAAGGCCGCGCATGAAACCGTCGAGTCCAGCGAGGTCGAAACACCCGTGCTCCATGCCGACGTTGATATAGTCCGCCCAAGTTTTTGCCATTGCGCGACCTGCGTCGTAGTTCAGGTCCGCACCGGTGTGGCTGCCTGTGTAGAAAACAGGAAGATCGTCTTCAAGTAGTTCAATCACCTTATTAACGCGTTTTGGCATTGCGGATCTCCTTGAAAAAAGCACAAAGAAAAAACGTGCTTAACTTAATAGAAACGAAAGAAAATTAAAAGTGGTTTCGATAATTTTTGATCCGATTTCGACTCCATGATTAACAGGACTTACGCAATTTTAACTGCAGCCCGTTCTGTTAGATGAGATTTCTTGGAAAACACAGCGTTATAGTGCCACAGGCTAACAGCCTATGCTACAAAAGAGCCGCATGCGTAAGTCCTAATTAAAAAGATTGTATAAGAATCGCGACAATATGTCAACAAATTTTTTTAAATCTGTGTGCGATGGAAATCGCGAATTTTGAAATTCCTTGACAAATCCATCGGTCTCGTTTACGATTAAAAGCGTGAACTATAAATGCTAATTTCTGTTAGGAGTCATCAGTATCATGAAAGCGATTGTTATGCGGTTATTACCAGACAAAAGGCGCGAAAAGATCGTTGTTCCCGATTGGAAAGAACCCGCACCACCTGTCCGAAACGAGGTGCTCTGCGAAGCCGTCTTCACAGGTCTTACCAACGGTACGGAACGGAATCTACTCGTCGGAAGTAACTATGCGCCACCGGATGAGCAGCTACCGAATAATTACGGGTACCAGAACGTCGGTCGAGTTATTGAAACCGGGCCGGACGCAACGCAGCTTCAGGTCGGTGACCTCATTTATGCAAGTGTGAACCATGTTGAACGTTTCACGATTCCAGAAGATGGACTTTTGGTGAAATTACCGGACGATGTTGATCCGAGCGAGGCTGCGCTTTTCGGTATCGCAAGTGTGGCGATGCACGCCTGCCGCCGAGTCGATCCACGTATCGGTGAAAACGTTCTTATTGTCGGGCAAGGCTGCATCGGTATGTTCGCTGCGCAGATCGCGTACGCCATGGGTGCGCGCGTCACCGTCTGTGATATCGAAGCGTCGCGATTGGCGCAGATCCGTCAACTCGGTGTCGCAGAACAGGTTTTTAATACGAGTGGCGACGGTTGGCAAGCACAGATTCAAGACGGGACGTTTGATGCTGTTATGGATTTTGCAGGGGTTCCTGAGATGGTTACACCGATGATACACGCTTGTAAGGTTCGCGGACGCGTGCTATTGGTCGCTGGACGGTATGATGTCAACTATACCTTTAACCTCGGACAATTTAGGGAGATTAGCGTTCTACACTGCAGCCATTTCACGCGTGATGATTTGGAGCGGCTTTGTTGGTTGCTCCGTCGAGGTTCACTCAAAATAGCACCACTGATTCGACACCGTGTACCTGTTGACGAATCACCGCAGATATACAGATGGCTCCGCGATGAACCGATGCGCCTGCTCGGAACCGTGTTTGAATGGGAATAAGTCCGAATCGCGCCTGCCAACTCACATGGACAGGCGCGCCGATCCGGCAATTATTTAGGTTTCCTAATTTTTCTTAAGCCGAGTCACAGTATCCAAATTATCCTGCCTAAATCTTCCAAAAATCTTAAATCAAAAAAAGTGCAACTTTTTTGCAACTCGTTTGTAGTAACGATAACCTCACTTTTTAACAGCAAGTTTTGGCTTGCAAGCTGCGCCAAAAGAGCGGAGTTGCAGTATGACAGAAGATAAATTCCTTGCGCTTTTTCACGAGCATAAGGCGCAGGTTTATCAACACACCCTCTATCTACTCGGAAATCGGGAAGATGCAGAGGACATAACACAAGAGACGTTTATCAAGGCGTGGGAGAACCGTGCTAAATTGCGTCCGAAAACCGCGCGTTCATGGTTGCTAAAATGTGCACAGAATCTCTGTTTCAATCTGCTCAAGCGACAGAAATTTCAGGTGCATCTTACAGAGGGAGACGATACGGATCCCGAAACAGAACTCGAAGCTTTAATGCACACACATTCGGGTCAATCAAATCCATCGCCGGATGAAATTGTGGTTCAGCAAGAACTCAAAGATTCAGTGCAGTGTGCTATCCAGAAGTTGCCGCCAGAAATGCGGTCGGTGATAATTATGCGGGAATTGAACGGTATGAGTTTCAAAGAGATTGCAGAGGTCTTAGAACAACCTGAAGGTACTGTGAAATCAACAGCATTCCGTGCCCGAAAGAGATTACGGGAGCTGCTGCGTCCTTATTGGAGAAGTGAAGAATGAACCGATTTCCTTCGCATCAAGATTTAACCTGCACGGAAGTACAGGATACCTTAGAAGCGTATCTTGACAATGAATTGGATGCAGATACACACGCGAGTGTCGCATCACATATTGGGTCGTGTGTAGCGTGTCAAGATGAAGTCCGCTTTGCGCAAGCCGTTAGCGGCGTGTTACATGAACTTCCGAAGCCGGATCCGCCGCCTGAAATTTTTGATGCGGTAGCGGCGCATGTTCGCGCGCATCCGAACAGTGAACCGAGTCAGTGGCACTGGATACGCCAACGCTTCACGTTCACTGATGCTTTAACCTTGCCATTTGCTCGCGTAGGGGCGTTGGTATGTCTCATCGGAATTATTGTGTTCGGTGCCTATCAGTATCGACAGTATATGGAAGTTAAACAAGCCTCGCGCGACCTCTATTACGCGCTCGGTAAAGTGAATTACGCAGTGGAGCGGACAGGCATCGTTGTTAGTGAAAAACTTCCAGATGTGCGGATTAATGAGGTTTCAGGTCGTCCGTTTGTTCAGATAGAAAATGCTTCCCGTCGCGTGTTAAAAGAAAAAGAAAATATTACATCAGCAATTCATCAAAGTTTGGGTGCCATTAATCGGGTACCTGAGCATATTCCAGATATTAAACACTACGAACGTTCAGAGTATAAAGGAGACACACCATGAAAATGCAAAGACACTGGGGTTTGCTGTTCATAGTACTACTTTTTGTTGCATGGTTAGCACCGATGCAGCTGGTCATCGCTGAACAAGAGAAACCCGATAAAATGAAGCAGAAAGGGCTCATCCTCCTCGATTTCCCGTCACCGCTTAAGGCGAAGGTTGAAGTTAACTTAAACACGAAACTCATCAATCTGGTTACCAAGTCGGTGAGTGATCAACCAGAGGTTGCCGAACTGATTCAGATGTTGGATGGCATCTATGTCCGTACCTATGATAGGTTTGTCTGGGATGAGGATAAGAATGCATATAACTATTTCCGAGACAGATTCAAAGAGGATAAATGGGAAGTTCTCGTCAAAATCCAGGAAAATCGTGAACTGATAGAAATCAACCTGCTTTTTGACGAAGATAAGGTTTACGGGATCTTTATCATTGTAGTCCCTGAAGCGTCTCAAGAGGTCACCTTTGTCAACATTGTCGGTGAGATCGCGCCAGAACGGGTTGAGGATTTACTTGGAAGTTTGGGCAATTTTGGTGCGATAAATATTGATGTCGGGGGTGCGTTGAAGGCACAAACACAGCCGCTCCGAGGTACGATTCAAAGAGAAATGCTCGCTGTAAAAGTCGAGGATCCACCCGCTGTTGATGGTGTCCTGGATGATACATGTTGGAAGGTCGTGCCTCAAGCGGACGGTTTTACGCATGTGCGGAGCGAAGACCCAGTCGAGGATGACTCGGTCGCTAAACTCGTTTACACAGACGAAGCCATCTACGTTGCATGGCACCTCTATGATGCCGAACCGGATAAAATCGTTGCACATCAGAGACATGACCACGCCAGGTTCGGGATGACAGAGGATTGGGTCTCTTTTAGTATTGACCCGTTCCATACACACCGATTTTCCAACCGTACGTTTTTTATGGCGAACCCACTCGGTAAAAAATATGTCCGTTCATCTGCTAGGGACGCGAATAAAATTGAATGGATGGAACAGTGGACTGTCGCCGCGAATATCGTTGAGGACGGTTGGGTTGTGGAGATGGAGATTCCGTGGCAAATGCTCGGCTACCCGGATACGACGGAACCTGTTCGGATGGGCATTAACTTTGACCGGGGACAAGCGCGGACGAATGAACATTCTTGGTGGTCCAATATAGGTGTTCAGGAGTACTACGAAAATGATGGACACTGGTTAAATGTGTTACCGCCGCCAAAACCGTCCGGCATGCAAGGGTTGTTAGATGCTTTTGATGCTCAAGAATACGGTGTTCCGCAAGTTTTAGTGCGCAATGATCACACCGGTTTCACAGACAGAGATCTCTACCGACCCGTAATTGGCAGCAGATTAAATCGTGTTGATGGACTTCAACTCGGTATTGGATTTGAAATAGGACAAGAGTGGTCCCTCGACCCTCTCTTTTTTTCGGGGTATGGCTCAACGATCCGCCAGAATAAGAGCGGTGTCTCTACTTGGGTTGATACGGATGAAGATACCTCTGGTCGCCAATTCCGTACCGCGCCGAGTCCGTTTCTATTTGGATCAATGGATTATGCGCTCGGAAGTCGAACGCTTAATTATCGAGCCGGTAGCGGTATGATATCAGGCGGGAATCTGAATTTGACCTACGCCGTGCAAATCCATCGTCTGACATCTGTCAGAGACCGAGATATCTTGCTAAGCAGCAGTGAACAGTTTTTTCGGGCATTATGGGGTACCGATTTCCAAGATTATTATCTCAGGGAAGGTGCTGTGATGTCGCTGCAATGGCAGCCGAGGGACATCACGCATTCACTCGGATTATCCTTACTTTGGGAAGAGCACGGGAGCCTCAAAAATAAGATGCACTTCCATTTGCGGAACTGGTCAGCAGATCCGGCACTCACCGGTCAGAGGAATGCCTTGATAGATGACGGGAGTATGCACAGTATCTCCTTAAAATACGATTTTGATAACCGAGGAAATACAGACCTAAATTACGACTTTGAGAACCGAGCAAGGACAGGCGAATGGTATAATACGTTTCTCGTGGAACATGCCAATTCGGCAATCGGTTCCGATTTCGATTTTACACGTTTCTTGGCGCATTTCCGACACTATTATCCTATCGGAAGTGGTCGAATTGACACGCGTTTAAAAGTCGCGGTTGCGACGGATCCGCTGCCTTTTCAACGTCAATTTGTCATTGGTGGTATCGGCACGTTGCGGGGATACTCGCTCTACGAATTTGTGGGCAATCACGGCTTCCTCTTCAATTTGGAATACGTTCACAGTTTAGGAAGTGAGATGTTCATCGTTCCTTTCGCTGACGTAGGACACGTCTGGGACCGCTTGGAAGATGTAAAGGACATCCAACCAAAGATTAACTTAGGTGTCGGTTTCCAAAGTGGACCGTTCAGATTGAACCTTGCAAAATCCATTGAGGAAGGGCGCGGTTATCAAGTCGACTTTAAATGGTCGCGTATGTTTTAACCCTATTGAACCGGGTGATGCCATAGTGCTTCACCCGTTTCGGACGCATCGAAAAAGGAGACAATTCGTAGATGAAACCGACAATTATGATTCTTGGCAGTGGACACTTGGCAAATTGGGGAGCCGATCGCATCAATTATAGAATGGATGATGTACTCGCCCCCAAACGCCAAGCCGAACTTCAGCAGCTCACTGAACAACTTGCTCGTTTTGAACCGACGAAGATAGCCGTAGAAGCCGACGAGCGTTGGGATACTGAGCTTCAGGAGGAATACAACGGTTACCTACAGGGTAATTTTCAACTGGAACGGCATGAAATCCACCAGATTGGATTCCGATTAGCGAAACAGATGGGGCATCCAAAGGTCCACTGTGTGGATTATTTCCGTGATGATCCAATGATTCGGGAGGATCGGGAGGATCATTTGACAGATTACGGTGCATTTGCCGAAGCGAACAACCAAATGCATCTGTTGGGCAGTCCCGCTAAGATGGAAGGAAAAATCACGGAGGATGAAGATGGCAGAATCTGGATTGAGCCTGAGAAATATGAACCGATAATTGACATGTATATACAGATCAATCAAGACGAAAAGATACGTACAAACCTCAGCGACTACTTGAGGATTGCACGAATTGGTTCACAGGACCAGTATCCAGGTGCGAATTGGGTTGCCCATTTTTGGTATCCTCGGAATCTCAAAACTTTTGTCAACCTCACCCGAATTACGGAATCAGAGAATGAACGTGTTTTGTTAATCATCGGTGCTGGGCACTTAGGATTCCTTAAACAAATTGTGGAAGACTCTGAAGTCTATCACATCGAAAGTCCACTCAAATACCTAAAGACGGAGGATGCTAAGTGAGAGTGAAACCACACAAAAATCATGCAATGGTGTTACTTATTGTCCTATCATTCACATTAATCACAAACGGACAAACTTGGGCAGAAGAAAACATACAGACCGTCCAAAAAGACCTCCCCGCACTTAAAGTTGAGCAGCCACCCACCATTGACGGTGTTCTCGACGATGCCTGCTGGCAAGACGCGCCGCAAGCCGTAGGTTTTACGGACGAACGCACTGAAAAACCGGCGAAGAACCAATCCATAGGGCGTCTCGTTTATACAGATAATGCCATTTATGTTGGACTTCATCTTTATGACGATATGCCCGATAAAGTTGTCGCCCGCCAAACCAAAGACCAGACGCGAATTCGAGGCGAAGACTCGGTCTCCTTCAGTCTTGACCCGTTTCACACCCATCAGTTTTCCGACAGGAATTTCTTTATCGTAAACCCACTTGGCACGAAATATGCACATCTCGCTACTGGGCGTGCGGAGAAAAGCGAATGGATCGGACTCTGGAAAGCTGCCGCACAGATTGTAGATGATGGCTGGATTGTAGAGATGGAAATCCCGTGGCAGATGCTGGATTATCCAGATACAAAAGAACCGATTCGGATGGGTATCAACCTTGACAGACTGCAACAACGGACAGGAGAAAAGTCATGGTGGTGCAATTTGGGCGTTAACGAGTTTCGAGAGAACGATGGCCACTGGATTGACGTACTGCCGCCACCACGAAAGCGGGAACTCAAGTTGTTACCCTATCTGATTGGTGGTATCAATGAAACGGAAACCGATAAGAGAGAGTATACTGCGCGAGCAGGTGCGGACCTCCGTTATGAAATAACACCGCAACTGCGGCTCATCGGAACGGCTAATCCGGATTTCGAGAACATTGAACAGGCAGCAGGGGTATTCAATTGTACGATTTGGATCATGGTTTTGCTTTACATATGTGCCCGTTCTTAGGAAAGATCGCGAGCGCAGCTCGCTCCTACAGAGGAAGACGTATCCATATATATAAAGTGAATAGGTACAATTGAATGG
>JAJDXV010000119.1 GCA_022823085.1 Candidatus Poribacteria bacterium | reverse complement strand
GCCATTCAATTGTACCTATTCACTTTATATATATGGATACGTCTTCCTCTGTAGGAGCGAGCTGCGCTCGCGATCTTTCCTAAGAACGGGCACATATGTAAAGCAAAACCATGATCCAAATCGTACAATTGAATACCCCTGGGGTTTGGGGTGAGCAGGATTGCAAACGCCGCCTACAGACCGGTTGGCGTAAAGTCTACGTACGCTGTTAGATTCTATCGGAGGGGAGATCAATGATAGGCGAACTGTTACGGAAAAGCATTCATTTAGCAGGACTTATCATACCCGTTATCTATCTCTTCTTGGATAAACCGACGATGTTAATTTTACTCGGACTGCTAACCGGGCTCGCGTTTACTGTGGAACTGGTGAAATGGGGCTCGCCGCGTTTTGCGGACCTCTTTTTCCGAATCCTTGCGCCGCTGCTCCGTACCCACGAGCGTAAAGGCGCGATAACAGGGGCAACCTATTATCTCGTGAGCGCCTTTCTCTGTATCTTCTTTTTTGCTAAGACGCTTGCCATTGTCTGTATTTTTTTTATGATCCTCGGGGATATGGCAGCGGCACTCGTCGGCAAAACGTGGGGTAAAACGAAACTCATCGCTGGAAAGAGTTTGGAAGGGAGTGCCGCCTGTTTCATCGTCTGTACGATAATCGCTTTGATTAAATTGAACCCTATTATAGCAATCGTCGGTGCCTTGGTCGCAACACTCGTTGAACTTACGCCGTTCCCGATTGACGATAATCTCACAGTTCCGCTTATCTCAGGGGCGGTTATGCACTTTTTAATGTGAAAAGTAGCAGTCAGCAGTCGGTTCGGATTTTTTCCTCCGAAAAAATCCTTTCAGTTTTCAGTTACAAGAACCACAGGGTGTCCCGGAGTCCTCTTTAAACTGATAACTGATAACTGATAACTGATAACTGACAACCAATATTATGGCACATATCAAACTTGAAAATGTTGTAAAACGCTACGGCGATGTCGTCGCCGTCAAAGACTTTAACCTCGAAATTCACGACAAAGAGTTCGTCGTTTTTTTAGGGCCCTCCGGCTGCGGTAAAACCACAACGCTTCGACTCATCGCAGGATTGGAAACCCCCGAAGAAGGTGATATCTTCATTGATGGACAGCGGGTCAATGACCTCTCTCCCGCGGATCGGGATATCGCTTTTGTATTTCAGTTCTACGCCCTCTACCCGCATCTGAATGTCTACGATAACATCGCTTTTCCCCTGAAAGCCGTCAAAGTCGAAAAATCAGAAATTGACACGCAGGTCAGACGGGTCGCCGAAATCCTGCAAATATCCGATATGTTGAATCGGAAACCGAGTGTTCTCAGTGGTGGAGAGATGCAGCGTGTCGCGCTCGGACGTGCAATGGTCCGTCAACCGAAAGTCTATCTCCTTGATGAACCGATGGCGAACTTAGACGCAAAAATCCGTGTCGATACACGTGCTGAGATTAAACGTCTCCAACACGAAATCGGGGCGACAACCATCTTTGTAACACATGACCAAGTCGAAGCGATGTCACTCGCCGATAGGATCGCGGTTATCCACCAAGGGGTTTTACAACAGATCGGCACACCGCACGAAATCTATAACAAACCACAAAGCCTCTTCGTCGCAGGCTTTATGGGGATGCCCACAATGAACCTACTCGATGCCGAACTCACAAGTCAAGAGGGCGGACCCGTCCTACGTCTGAGTCATACCGATATCCAGCTCCCAATCTCCGCAGAACGACATGCACGCATCACTTCAGAGCCCCAAGAAAACGGCTTGGTCTTCGGCGTTCGTCCTGAGCATATCGCGGCGACAAATCAACCGATCGAACGGCACATGCCAGCACAGGTACACCTCATTGAGCCGCTCGGGGCAGTCAACATCCTCGACATCCGTCTCGGCACACACGCACAGACACAGGACCCTATTCTGCTCCGAGTTCGGACACACCCGACGTTCCGGGCAGCGGTAGGCGATACGATCTGGTTGGGTTTTGATGAGAAGGAGACCCATCTCTTCGACCGAAAAACCGAGCGAAACATCTGGTAATTCTATTTAAAAAACGGAGGAAAAAACAAATGGAAGCAGACACTATCAAAATACCGTGCCGTTTAGCAGCATTCGATTTAGACGGAACACTACTCAGCAGTGATCACACCTTGTCACCAGAAAACTGTGAGGCACTTCGGCACCTCGCGGCAAACGATATTCTCGTGGTCCTGGTTTCAGGACGGATGCACCGTTCGATCCAACCCATCAGCGATCAGATCGGACTCGAAAACCCTATCATCTCTTACAATGGTGGGATGGTACGACACGCAACAACCGGTGAGGTATATCACCACATACCTGTGCCAAAAAATGACGCAATCGCGATTGTTAATGAATGCACCGAACAAGGCTTACATCTCAATTACTGCTTGAACGATGAACTCTACGTCGCTGAACGGAATGCATGGAGCGATTTATATGAAGCACGAACGGGGGTGCCGGCAACACCCATTGGGGACCTACGCGAATTAGCAGGCGAAACACCAACGAAATTACTTATCATCCACACGCCTGAAAAATTACAACCACTCTTGCAGAAATTTCAAACCGATTACGCACAGAAACTTTACGTTACGCAGACCCAAGCAGAATATATAGAATTTATGAATCCAAAGGTTACAAAAGGCCACGCACTGACAGCACTCACCAACCGGTTCGACATTCCGATGGACACGGTCGTCGCTTTTGGCGATAGTTACAATGATGAAAGTTTACTCAAAACCGCAGGTTTCGGCATAGCGATGGCAAACGCGGTCCCACCCATCCGTGATTGCGCCGATTATATCACAACCACCAACGATGAAAACGGAGTCGCCAAAGCGATTTGGGATATTATTCTCTGAAACTTGATTCCGTAACTCGGCTACCCACTGATATGCTCGCAAAACCTCAATAAATCTCCTCATGCGATGGTTAGCGTCTCATGCTCATGTCGTGGAACTTCGTGTAAGGGAAATCCGCGACAAGAATATAAGAGTTACCTTCCTGCTTCAAGTTCATCTTGACAGAGCTCGCAGAAAACTCAAAGTACTTCGCCAAGACCTCCGCTAATTCGTGATGCAGCCGCGTCATAAACCGGTCATCAACATCCACCCTGTCCTGTGTGATGACGAGTTTCAGACGCTGTTTGGCAATATTGCTCGATTTCGGCTTGCGTCCGAAGAGTTGTTTGATACTTAAATTCATCGGAAGACTCCTTATCTGTTTTTCGTGAACCAGTTTAAAATATTACTGAATAAGCCTTTCTGCTCTAAATCCGGGATCGGGATGCGCTGTCCAGTGAGCCTGCGTGCAATCCGCATATACGCCTGAGCACCGGGTGAACCATCTTCATAAACCAAGGGAATCCCTCGGTTCGTCGAGGTGATAACACCACTGTCTTCGGGGACAACACCAATCAGATCAATATTAAGGATATCTAATACATCGGCTTGGTCCATCATGCTTCCGTTTCCAACAAGTTGTGGCGAGAAACGATTTATAACGAGATTAATCGGTTCAATTTCGACGTTTTGCAGTAACCCGATAATTCGGTCCGCATCCCGAATCGCGGAGACATCAGGCGTTGTAACGACGATGGCTTCATCCGCACCTGCCGAAGCGTTTCTGAAGCCGCGCTCAATACCAGCCGGTGAGTCAACGAGCGTAAAATCGTAAGTTGTGCGCAACTTGTCACAGATCGCTTTCATCTGTTCCGGCTGCATATCGTCTTTATTATTTTTTTGCGATGCCGCCAACAACATCAACCCATCGACGCGCCGATCTCTAACAAGTGCTTTGTTAAGTTCGCACTGTTTTTCTATCACATCCATCGATGTATAAACAACGCGGCTCTCAAGCCCCATAACGATATCGAGATTCCGCAGCCCGACATCTGCATCAACAAGTACGACGCTTTTACCTAAGAGGGCGAGCGCTGTCCCTAAATTGGCTGTAGAGGTTGTTTTACCGACCCCCCCTTTGCCCGATGTTACGACGATGACTTTTCCCATAACCGGAACCTCCTACATAAAATATTAAAACTTAACAAACTTTTCAATAACAATAACATCTTCTGGCCCAATACGCGCGATTTCCGGGTAACCTGGCGGCTTCTCGTTCGTCGTAGACCGGTTCACACAATTACCGATCTGAAGTTGTAACGGTGCCAAATCCATGGCAATAATCACAGCGGACAGCCTACCGTTTGTGCCAGCGCACGCATTCCCACGCAATGTACCCAGAACAACAATATCACCACCAGCCCTTACTTCACCCCCAGAATTCACATCGCCGTATATAATCAGACTCCCTTGTGGAAACTCCTCTATTTGACCCGAACGGATCGTACACGGGACAATACGAGACGGTTCACCGTCCCGAGTCGTTGGCGCATCTGTCATCTGTGAGATTGTGTGCGTCGTTGGTGCCGCAGCGATCGGCGGTGAAACCGAATCATCACCCAATTCAACACCACGGACTATCAAATCGTAGTCCTCCCGCAGCGTAGACCTCAGGTAGTCAATCTCATCATCATTCAACGTCGGAGACTTAAGGTCTATTTGAACCGTCGCACCCGTTAAAGAGCGATTCATACGCGATATCTCCTGCTGAATCGCAACTTCAACTTCCGCTATAGATAGGTGAGGCCTGATAATCAGGTGCAAGCCGTCCCTATACGCTCTGAGAACCACTGTAGGATTTGCCATTGTGATATTCGGTATAAATCCAATAATATTGTTGACGAACGCCGCAATAAACTAAATAGGACTTACGCACATCGCTCTTTTGTACCACAATCTGTTAGATTGTGACACCAGAACGCTGTGTTTTCAGAAGAATTTCATCTAACAGAGCCACCTATAGCCAAAAGTGCGTAAGTCCTGCTAAATTTCGCAACGCCTATTCCGCCTCCGTTTAAGCCCCTTCCAATTTCGCTAAAACATAGGGTCCCTCAGGAATCACAGCAATTTGGACATCTTCACCGTAGCGGGTTAAAAACGCCGCAATGCCCGCCTGCACACTTTTGAGTGGATGCACGAATAATTTCGCGCGCTGGTGATATGGGATCCCATCGGTATAAAAATAGATATCTGCTTTCCGTGCCACCTTCGCCAACTCTTCAAGTTGCCACTGATCAATGACAAAGTTGGCGGGATTGTAAAGCCCTTGTACGAACGCACTTAGATCATCGGTCTTGAAAATTAAATCTGTAAACGGTTTGCTGCCGATGCCTTCGCTGCACGCCGCAACCAACAAAATACTACCGCCTTGCCTCACAACCTCTACAGCCGTCAACAGCCCTTTGATTGCCTGATAAAACGTCGTATCTAACGGGTATCCTGCACTGGAAACGACAACTGCATCAGCAGGCTCAGGCAGTGTAACCTTGGCATGCTTTTCCACAAATTGCGAACCCACACGATGCGATTCAACCATATCGCCCGCGAAAACGCCAGTGATTCGACGCTGTTTGTCAATAGCAACGTTCAGATTGAAGTCAACGCCCGCCATCAACGCGATCTCCGTGGCTTCTATGTGAAACGGGTTACCCTCCAAAATCCCGACTGCTGATTTCGGGTGTTCCATGAGTTCGGGGCCGTGCATCACTTTCATCGTCTCCACTGAAGCAACCCCAGGACAGACCGCTTTCCGCCCACCTGAATATCCTGCCATCAGGTGCGGCTCAATTAACCCGGTGGTAATCTTCAGGTCCGATGCAAGGTAAGTCTTATCAATGTAAACGGGGGTCCCGTTTTTCGTCCTGCCTAAATAGTCATGGTTCTCAGGATGTTGGGAAAAATGGTTGACAATAGCGTATCTGTCCATGATTGAACGTCCGACCATCTGTTCAAGTTCTTCGCCTTCATTCGGACGATGGATACCGGTCGCGATGAGGATCGTAATCTTTTCGCGTGGAATGCCCGCTTGTTCAAGCGTTTCCAATATCGGTGGTAGAATCACTTTATTCGGGACAGGACGTGTCACGTCGGAAATCACGATGCATGCGGACGCACGACGCTTTGCAAGCTCAGCCAACGGCGGCGAAGCGATCGGTGCCGCAACTGCCGCCCGAACCGCGCCATCTTCATCTGATAGCGGCACACTTTCCGAAATCTCAAGAACCCCAGCAACGTTTTTATCAGGAATCTCAATCGGTAATGTGCCAGTCCCATACCGCATTTCCACTCGCATATCGACATGTCCCTTCGTATCAACAGATTAAATACAAATATTAGCGCGTTTTCAAGCGAAAACACCCTCCCTACTACAATTATATCGTTTTTTAAACAAAAATGCAAATTAATTGTGCGGTTAATCCCCATATTTAGCGACTTTACGGCAATTTATTGACTTTTTCAACAGAACATGCTAAAATTTCTTATCGAAATGGACATACCTAACCAAACCGATTGCAAGCAAATCTAAACATAGCTTGGAGAACAGACATGCAACGTATCGAAATTACCACTAAACCCAACGGTGCCGGACGCAACTGGCTGGAAGTCGGACACTTTGAGACCGATCCCCTCGGACGCAAGCAGTGGGTTAAAGAGAACGTCCCACATCAAGACGGAAAACTCACCGTCGATAGACAGTATTCCGGACGAGGTGAAACGATCGACTGGATCATCATCATCCCAGAAAACTATCCTTTTACGCTCGTCAAGGTTACTTATGACCGCCTGAATCCGAAAGCACTTGAAGTCCTCTGGTCGCCGGACGGAACCCCTGAATCCGAGACTGCCCGTGATGAAAAAATCAAACGCGTCTTTGAACTCGCCGATGGGAACGATGAACTGACGAATCTACTCAAGGAACTCTTACCCAATTAACACGCATCATCTACCATCCATAACGTTCCGGACCCCAGGGCTTCGTAATCAGTTCCTGCTTCGCCATCACCATCGTTTTGCTCGGCACATCGTCGTATAAGATAACACCAGGTCCGACAACACTGTAGGATCCGATCCGTCTCCCCGGCATAATGATTGCGTTCACACCCGTACGGCAATAATCTCCCATATAGGTCGCATTTGCGCCGGACGGCGGCACTTCGTAACGTCCGTCTACCTGTATCGGTGTATCCTTGTCGTCAAATCGGAGTGTCCCGCATACCGTCGCTGCACCGATATCCGTCGCGCACCCGAAAACACCCGACATCTCACAATAGTGGTATAGATACACCTTATCGAACAGCACACCCGACATCTCAGCCCCGTGACCGATAATACACCGATTCCCGATCGCACTGCTGCCGACATCGCAATAGTCGCTAATCCTGCACCGATCGCCGACGAAGATATTGCCGTGTAAAATCGCCCCGTTCGTGATGTTGTTATTCGCGCCTGCAATCAGTGTACCGTTAACGACGACACGGGGTCCGATGACCGTGTTTTTTCCCAACACGACGTGCCCATTGATCTCAGCAGCATCCGAAATCTTCGCGCCATCCGCTACCCGGTCTTCTGTAACCCGCTTCGTGAGGTCATCAACGAATCGCCTATTCGCTTCGAGTACATGCCACGGTTTATCAACATCGACAAGGAAGTCCGATGTCTGAACCGCTAAAACCGTCCTACCATCGTCAACCATAAGTTGCAAAGACTGTGCAATTTCGGACTCAGGTGGCGGCATCCCACCGACAGGGACCCTCGTAACGATGCCAGGGTTCCTTAAGAGATACGGCGTCGCGCTGCTCTGAAAAGCGTACACACCACAGAGTCGATGCGCCCCCCCCCTCGGATGCCCCTCAATACCGGTCAGTATCGAAAGGCTGCCGTTATCTCTGTCCGTGGTGCCGACCCCTGCACAGAGATAGTTGCTTGCGTCTTCATTGCCGAGCGGTTGCACAAGTGCCGCTGCTTCCACATCGGACGTACAGAACACTTTAACAAAATTACGAAGATTTTCGGAAGTGGTTACAGTATCCCCGTGGATTACGAGGTACGGTTGTGCTTCGAGGTGTTCCACAGCTGTTAATGTCGCACTCGCTGTGCCGTCAAGTACCTGCTGTGTGACAAAAACGATATTAGGTATATCCGCCACTGCGCCGCGTACCTGTTGCGCGTGATGTCCGACAACGACGATAATCCGCTCACATCCGACCTCAAGCAGGTCTTCTACAATACGGCGAACAATCGGCTTATTGGCAATCGGTATCGTACATTTCTGTCGGAATTCGCCATAAGGCCAGACCTTACGTCCCGATCCGGCAGCGAGAACAATCGCAGTTTCCATATTACGGTATCCCCAACTTTCCCCATGCTATGTGCTGGTTCATAAATTCTGCCAAAAAAGTCAAGTCCGGCTGAGGCGTGTCCAACGCTTTCTCATAAGGGACAACACCTATGACCGGAACACCTGTTAATTTCTCGATTTCGACCGGGTTTGTCGCCTCAGCGAGCCCCGCTGTCTCTTGACGGAGCCCATTGAGCACAATACCCGCGATTTGGATATTAAACTGCTGCGCAAACGCCACAGTTAAAAGCGTATGATTTAACGTCCCCAATCCAGTCGTGGCGACAATCAGTATCGGCAGTTGTAGCCGCTGGATGAGTTGGACAACAAGAAAATCGTCTCGGATCGGTACCGCGATACCGCCGACACCTTCAACGATCACAAAGTCGTATCGCTTTCCGAGTGCTGCAAAAGCTGTCTGAATGCTCTCGAGATCGATATCTCTATCTTCCATCCGCGCGGCCACAGACGGTGCCAACGGATTCCGGAGGTAGATCGGGTTAATAACAGAGAGTTCATCATCAACTTGTGCGGCGTATTTGAGAAACTGTGCGTCGGCAGTATCCCCCGTGCCAATCGGTTTCATCACACCGACGTTTGTCCCAACCTGTTTAAGCACCGCAGCCAACCCGCCTGCGATAACAGTCTTCCCGATTTCCGTCCCTGTCCCAGTAACAAAAATGCCTCGTATCATACAGTTATTATACGTCCCATAGCACTTTTCGTCAAGGATTATCGGAATTGGGGTGTGTAAATATGCTAACAGCGTTACCATGTCGGAGCGATCTAAGACAAACCTGTCCGTTTGGAAAAAAATCAATATGCTGCCAAAAACTTTACACACCTGTCATAAAGGCACTTTAATTTTTTTTGTACGCAAAATCTGCTGTTGTAATTTTTGTCATAAAGGCACCTTAATTTTTTTTGTACGCAAAAATCGAGGCGGTGCGTCTGTGCTTAAAATGTTACACCCGTGTAACATTGGGTATGGATGTGCCATTGCGATAAACTTAGTCGTTGTAAGGGTTCAGAGGCGATTGTGTTATGGGTTCGTATTTAAAAGAAAAAGGCGAAAGGTGTAACATTTGCGATTTGCGTTTGTGGTGGTTCTGCGTCGTTAGGCAAAAGTGGTTTCGTTTTAATCGCGTCTACGTTTTGTCCACCTTTGTGTGGGTGAAGGGTTATTTTTATATTTTTTTTCATTGGTATAATCTGATTAGTATGCATATACTAACATATATAATGTAGAGATGCAAATTTATTTTTATATTTACCCAAACGGGGGACAATTTGTCCTCTTTTTGGGTTGCGTTAGGCTCGCGATCTTGTGGAAAAAACGTTAACACCTATAAACGAAAATCAAAACGAAAACTAAATCGTCCTGCACCCCTGTTATTTGCTTAAGGTATCCTCTTATGTTATGCTTAATATACCAAATAGATCCTTATCATTGAAACAACTTTCAAACCTATTCATAAGGAGACACTATGGGCTATAGTGATGGCAGAAAACAGGTACGGCGTATTCTGAAAATAATTGAACGTCTCAAGAAATCGAGAGGGAGAGGTATCAGAGTGCGCGATCTGGCTGAATTTTATGGCGTTGACATAACCCGCATTTATGAAGACCTCAAAATTATCAGAGATTTCTACGACCTGAAAAAGGATAGAGGCTCCTATTGGATTGAGTCAACAGGTCCACTACGTTGGCCCCGAATCACATCAGAAGAGAGACAGGCTCTGGACATGGTGATTACCGCTTCGCCGCTTGCGAAAGAACAGCGTTTTGAGGCACTTCTCAAAAGCGTTTTGGGAAAACTCGACACGTCCCTTGCTGAACATATCGCGTCAAAACTGGAGAACAATATCCCAGCGCAACTTGAGCGTGTGAATGACAGTGATAAGGCTGAAGAACATCCGCATCTCTCCGAGAATATGGATGCCTACAGTGGCAATAGTGAGAATGATGTTGAGAGGCACTTTCGTGTTTTGGAAGAGGCACTTTATGAGCAAAAGGTAGTTCGGGCGACCTATCAACCCGGAGGCAAAACGGAGTTTGTTAGACATATACTTCACCCATACGCCATCTTTTTCCGGAAGTCGGACTGGTATCTTGAAGCGAAATCCAACCAATCGGAGAACACCTCATTGACTTTCAAAATCCTCCGTTTTCAAAGAGTCATACTAACCGATGAAACTTTTGAAACGCCTGCGGAGTTCTCCTTGTCCGAGGATTTGGCATCTCGATGGGAGCTCTTCAGCGGCGATCCAATCCATGTGACGCTCAAGATCGCAGCACACAAAGCATATCTTGTTACAGAGAAGGAACGCCACCGGTCACAAGAAATTATAGAACGGTGCCCAGACGGTTCTGTGATTGTGCGTTATGAGGTGCCGAAAGAAGACTTCACATTTTGGGTGTTGAGCCTCGGTGATGCAGTAGAAGTTTTGGAGCCACCAGAATTTCGTGCAGAGTTTCAAGAGATCGTGCGTCGGATGCATGATGTCTATTCAGGAGATTTGGACGTGTCGTAGTTTAAGGACTATCGAAAACTATAGTGAAACCGAAAAATAAAGAGACACTTTTATCCACCGGTAGGTTCGGTTTTTGCGGCCTACACGCTCAGATGCGAAGTGCATCGCGGTGTACTCGCCCCGCGGAATGCCATAAAGCATTCATACCCTTGATTCGTGCGATCTGCATTCCAACCGAACCTACACACAGTGTCCTATTAATTACCCAAGTTCCCACCTTGTAGCATAACCTGTTAGGTTGTGTCTTTCCTCGAAAAAAATAACACGGAACACCCCGAATTTTTCGCAAAAATGAATGCTGCTCGCTCAAAAACGGTATCCCTGGGTCTAAAATCATAACGTAGCAAGTTAGGTTAAAAACCTGGCATAATTTTAGTTGCGTATAGACATTATTAGTTTTAACTTGACCATTAAAAAATATGTTATATTATAACCTACAGTTCTTTGGACAAAGTAGCAACTTGGATTATTAATTCTAAACTTCACTATAAACGCAGCGAAACGCAACATTCTTGTTGGATGGCGGAATGTCATTTTCCCAGAATCTCCAAGGCGGTGTCCTACAACCTATATTTAAAAAGGGCGAGACACAATGGCCCCGCCCGAACAAGCATAGAACTTCCGCTTGTTAGTGATTGCACAGAAAACCACCTTAGTGAGAGATGGGCAACCTATCCCATTGACCCGTTAACGGGCAGTCTGGCATACGCAACAGTTTTCGGCTGCGATTTTACTTCTGATTCTCATTTAATTTTTAAACCGCGGGTCATCCGGCAGAAAACCACCTTGGTAAGAAGGCGGGCAACCTATCCTACTCATCGGTAGGCAGCTCAGCATACGCAATAGTTTTCGGCTGCGATTTTACTTCTGCAAGATAACTGTTTGATAGTAATATACCTAATTTTGCGTCCGAAATCAAGAAATTTGCGCGATATTCGATTTTTTTTGAAAAAAAGACCGAATTTTCTGCATTTTTAAGTCGAATTTTTTAAAATTTGTGTAATTCACTAATTTTATATGGTATAATATAAGGGAAATTAAACATCAATAGCAGGTTTGCACTATTTGCGTGCCCCAAACTAAAAAATGGAAGGAAACATCATGACAAAACGGAAATCCGAGATTGAAGATTTATTTTTCACCTTTGGAATTGCTTCAGAGGCGGCTGGTATCTTTGAGAATTATATGGATAAAATCGCCAACAGAAAGTTACGCAAATATCAGGAAATCATCCAATATGGTGCGAAAGCAGGGCAATCGCTTTACCTTCATATTCTGAATGGGATTTGTGCCTTGGAGCGGTTGCGTCCGATATTGAACCTTGACGATATTGAGGGACAAGTACTATTCAGTGCTTATAGTGTCCACGATTTGAACAAACTTGATCAATACCAAGGGGAAAAACGCTCCTTTAACTATCTGGCAAACGCAGAAAATATCAGTAGCGTGTTAACTGATCTTGAGATAGGGCACTTCTTTCCGGCATGGCAGGATTATTTGAAAGATATAGAGGTTTTGGTCCGCGCGCATTCACGCTTCCACAACACCTACGCTGAAACTCTTGACCTGAATTATAATCCGTATTCACTGAATAAGGACAGACTCCTAAAATACCTTGTTCCTATTATCCGAGCGATAGATGTCATTGATCTGTCGAAAACACTTGAGGAACGTGCGAAGAAACGGGATTTTCTTATAGAAATCAACAGTATTTGCGATATTCAGTACAAATTCGTATACCATAAAGTGAGTGAACAGCGCGGCGTTTTGACGAACCTCATTCACAATGAAATTGTGAAGTATCTTGAATTAAAAAAAGATTTACTGCCGCTGCTTTATTATCCAGATGGTGTAGCATATCTTGTTGATCGTAACAGCGATGTGGATATCACAATCAATGAAATTAAAGAGATTGGAAATGCGGTCGTTCATATTACTGAGTCAAAGACTCGTGGTGAATTTACCAAGTTTATTCAAGGGAGACCTGCTGGTATAAAAGTCGATGAAAAATGCATCGGACTTGGTGTATCTTTTGCAGATATTTGGAATGAAGTGCGGAACATCATCAGCGAACGCAAGTATGTTGCAAATGCGAAAGTGGATACCATGAACGTCAAATGTCGGGAAAGGCTCGAAGGGGTCCGAGATAAGTTGGACGGTTCAGCTCCAAATGTCGTTGCCCAAAAAAGATTGCTTGATAAAATTTTAGATATGGAAACCTATCTACTACCGCCTGATGATGACGCTATTCGGATCGGGGAATTGGTGAGAACATACTACAGTTTTCTGAATAAGCATTTTTCTAACGCTGTTACGGACGCGTGGTTGCACATCTATGGACTATTTGAATTGCCGTTGGGTTCTGAAGATATAACCTATCGCGATCAATATGCCTTGTTCAATGCGCTTTGGGATAGAGGCTACATCATCGGACGTGATCTTTACAATGCCGGTCGTGGTTTTAATGAGATTTACGAGTTGATTGTTGAAGACGGCACTCAGTTTTTAGAAACTTTAGAAACCAAAAGTGAATTCGGGTTGTTGGTCGATTACATTCTCAAATACGTTGATTTCAACTTTGTCGCTGATAGGAAACGGGGTTTTGACACAAACTTAAAACGTTATGTTGAAGATAACCACATTCAGTGCAGTACCTGCGGTTCGGAATTTGATACTGCCCTCTGGATGAAACCAGATGTGCCAGCGAATATCAAGGTGCAACAGTTCTCCAACCGCCTTGAAGGTGGATCATCGCGTGAACCGAAACGCCGTGTCTGCAGTGTATGCCGAACCCAATATATGCTTGACAAACTCTGTTACAATGTTGGCGGCAGCACGGCTACATTTTTTATCCATTTGTACCCAACCTCGTTTTTTACCGATGTTTTCATTCGAGCTTTTCAACGGGCACAAGAAAATTTTCGCGATCCCGATTTTGCATCTGTGTTCCTCAAAACAGATGACGTCCTTCGACACTATCAGGAAAAGACCGAATTAGAACTAACATTTTCACCGACGAAAGTCAATGGAAATCCACTTCCCAAATTCTCGGAGGCACTTGGAAACATTCTAACGATCCCCGTTAACACACCCGGAAACAATCACACAGAGAATATTTTATTTGCGATTGAAAACACCTTGTTATATCAACGCTTTTTAGGGTGCCGGGCAGTTTTGACTGATTCGTCAATTCCGCTCTTTTCCGATAACCAATTCGGTCACCTCTTTATCGACCATATTCCATCTGCATTTCGCGGATGGTTGCCAGACAACAACCTCGACAATGCTATGACTCAAGAAGCATTTGAACAGATTCTAAATTTGCATAGCATCCGATCAAAAATTGGAAGTATTGACGCTAATGATCTGATTCGCTTGATTCGGAGTTTAAATTACGACCCGCTTGAACTCTATTATGTAACCCACCGAATGATTAAACGCGAACAATCCGGAAATGAACCGCGACAGTTCGTAACCGTCCGCGACACAGCACAACTTATTGCCGATGTTGTGGCACAGAAAGGAGGAGGCACAATTATGCCCCATATTAAGGAACTCGCTCGCATAGCATGGGAAGGACGGCTAAAGGGTGAAAGTCTCAAGGACAATTCGCTTGCCAAACCGCTTGATGTTGCCTTTGACAGCTTTGAACGCTGGCAATCTAAATATGAAGACGAAGAAGAAGCAAGGGCAGTTATTTCAAAAGACATCGCTCGAGCTATAGAACGTCTTAACCCAAAATTTTTTGGTGCGAAAAAATTAGAAAACATTTCGCAATTTGTCGATGTCCTTTTTGATAAAATTTACAAAGAGGTCTATCAGGGGAATCTACTAAATTTGATTGAAAACCGGAAGCGGATTCGTTCCGGATATCTTTATTTTATTACCGAAATGATTCCAAAACGTGAGAAAGACAAGGAGGAACAGCAATCATGAGTGTGCTGAATAATCATATCGACTTTATCGCTGAAAAATACGAGAATTTCCCACGGGGTCGTTACTTGACGCTAATTGTGTTGCGGAAAACGGAATCAGAGACGATCTTCCGGACAGAAGGTTCTGGTGAAGGGTTAAGCCGAGATACCGTCCACGCTGGACTAGTGAAGGAGAACCGAGATCTCATCTCTCGTGTGACCATTAGTAAGCGTAAACAGACCGCCGTTGAGCGTAGAACGGGACGTGAGCTTCTACGCCAACATAACCTGCTGTTCTATGCTGGAGGAAAGCGCGAGGGGGATAAAGAGGATATCTGCGCGTTGAACCGCAACAAGCCCTGTGGTATTTGTGCTGATTGTATGATTTACGGTTATGCTGTTGGCGGTGGTGGTGCTCAAAAATCACGCGTCATCACAGACGATGCCTTCAGCATTCTACCTTACCAAACGGTTACAGCAAAACGGACATTTAACGCGCTCTACGATAATAACACGATGCGCGACCCTGTTACTGGACAGGCATCTTCAAGCATTCAGGAAGATGAGTATGTGAAACCAGAAACGCTGTTCATTGACATGCAGACGCTCAAAGATTTGACAGCAGACGAAATCCACTACGTCCTCGCAAATGTGCTGCGGAGCCGTCGTTACGGTGCGATCTCCTCACGACTCGGTAAGATGCGAAACACACTTGTCGGGGCAATTTTCAGTGATTGTGAAATCTTTAGCAATTTGGAATTAACGCAGTCCGTTTATGACCGACTCGGACCAGAGGGTAGACAGTTCCCACTCGATGGAGACAAGGTTGAGTCGATAATCATTGAGGCAGTCAAAGCCTTAACGGGTGAAGTTATCGGTACTGTGCAGCCCCTTACCGAAACGGAAATAAATACGTTGACTGATGAAATTCGGCAAAAATTCGCTTCACCAGACGAAGTGAAAGGGTTGTTAAATAGCATTACAGCACTCTATGGCAAAAGTGAAACTTAGGATAGGTAAACTCTATCCTACACTGGAGGTATCTCATGCACATTTATCGTTGTGAGTTTCAACTCATGGAAAACCTCTTTTTTGCCAGCCGTGAGGTAAACAATTTTTTTCAAACAGAAGCCGTAATAGGCAATTACGCGCTTGCTTATGCCCTTGGATTGTGCAATGCGGGTTACCACAACGAAAGCGAAATTACTTATGCCCAGGATTTGGAGAAACTCAACGAAATGGGTATTTACGTCACACCGGGCACATTGACTGAGAAACCACGATTCACGGTGGTGCAATTTAACGCAATCTCTGACTCATATTGGTTTCAAATGGAACAAAATGCGATCTCAGTTAATCGGGATCGCATTTTCAATCAGCGATTAAGAGCGAGACCAACCAACTTTCCACAGATAGGAAGGCTGAAACTGCTATCTATTGGGAACAAAGGTATTTTTTACGTAACAAGTCGAGACGTACTTCGAGTACCACGTTATATCCGTCTCGGTAAGTTCATGAGCAAAGCGAAAATTTCTGCTTACAAGCAGAATTATCGTGAAATCCACGCGCAAGACGTGCCTTATGAATATTACCTAAATCCGAACGATTTACCATCGGATACACAGATCGGTATGTTTGATCTGCTCAATATCCGACCAACACCCTTAATTCGCCAAGTTCAATTGTCTGGAAATTTCTATGAATTGGCAGATAGTGATAAAACACTACTACCAGCAGGAATGCAGTTTTATACCGATTTTTAGGGCACCTTAATTTTCGTTTGATAACAGTACATTGTAGCGCAAACTTTCCAGTTTGCGCCCACAGCACACAAACTATAAAGTTTGTGCTACAAGGTCCGCAAGGTGGTTCTCAGGAGAAAAGACCTGTTATCGAACTCACATTATTTATTATCAAACTGGCGTTATATATGGAGAATTACCATGTCAGAGATAACAGTTATGCTGGGAGCAGGATATGAAAAGGTAAGTCCAAAGAACCAATTTGAACTCAAATATCCGCCTCTCTACCATCAGCAACGCACATACGACGCGTTAAAAGCAAATGAAATTGTCATCAACACCCACAACACCGGTACCGGCAAAACCCGCGCTTCGTTGCTTCGACTTTTCGATTTGGAAAACGAAAACGTCCTATTCATTGCACCAACGAACGAGTTGATTCATCAACACGCAAATGACATTCAAGAATTTGTTGAGGAACAGGATTTAAGTTTTTATGTTGCTGAAGTTACTGGTCAGAAACTTCGCGAATGGGATGTAATTGATGATCCGGGCTATAAGGTTAGAAATCCAAGAAAATTGTATGAACTAATTCAGAATCCGCGCGAATATTTTCCTGAAATGACACAGCGGAAACCTTTGATTCTTGTCACAAACCCTGATATTTTTTATCTGTGCTTTTACACTGCTTATTCACGCTTAGATAGTGCCAATTTATTTCGTAGTTTCTTACAGGATTTCAACTACATTGTCATCGATGAGTTTCACTACTACAATGCCAAACAACTTGCCAATTTTTTGATGTTCTTTATTCTATCTAAGGAATTTGGTTACTTTGATAATAACAAACGGAAGGTCTGCCTACTTTCAGCAACACCCGATGAGAAAGTACTCGCCTATCTTGACACGATTGGGTTAAAATATTCCTGCATCAGCCCAGAGAACGAACCCTCAGAAAGCAACAGTTATGAAAAAATACAAACACTTTCTGAGATTGAATTGACAATACATAGCGGTAAAATGCAGAACCTGCTTAAGGCACATCCCGAGTGGATTCGTGACCCGCTGCATTCAGAGAAGGAAGGCGCGATTATCAGTAGTTCCCTCCGAACTATTAATGAAATTAAACAGACGCTACAAACGGCAGGACTAAAAGAAAAAATTGGACTGATCACCGGTGCCGTTCGGACGGACGAGAGACGTAAGGCAACAGAGTCTTTTCCACTTGTGCTCGCAACACCGACAGTGGACATCGGTTACAACTTCAAAAAAATGGACAAATCAAGACAGAACATTGATTTCGTCTGTTTTGACGCACGCTACGGATCGGAATTCACACAGCGTATTGGGAGAGCAGGCAGATTGCTGGGTAAGAAAGATACTACGCACGCCAGTATCGCCTACGCATTTGTACACGGGAAACTCCACACACAATTGTGTGCCGGTGAAACTTACAGCCGCCAAGAATTTGCAACACTCGTTAAAGAGTCAATTGGAGAGGATAATCGGTTTTATTATTACATTCAGTCTTACGCGGTGCTTGAGGCGTTCTACCCAATTTACGAATTTTATAGGCAGATAAGTAAAGAACGACAAGATAAGATTAGAGAACTCTTTGAGGTAATCCACCAAGTTTTCGCACCGCAGAGCGACATAACATTTGATGAAATGTTCAAAAAAATTCGGTGGCATCTTACCTACGAAACTGTTATTGATACTGCCAACAACAGATTCCACAACGATTATGATCGTCGCCAATGGGAGCGTGCTGCGTGGAGTTACTGCCGACACCAAGCATGGATGAACGGTTGAAGTGCCAACGTTTATTTAGACCATAATTTGGCAAAGTTAAGCCAAGTTTTGCTGCTCGAATTCCATAGGTGTCAAATACCCTAACGCCGCATGTGGGCGTTTGAGATGATACACCTGTTCGATAAAATGCTCAATGCG
>JAJDXV010000012.1 GCA_022823085.1 Candidatus Poribacteria bacterium | reverse complement strand
TTGTACTGCTTGTTCCAGCGTGGTGTCCGTTGGTCGAAGTAGATAACTCGGCGGAGTGTATCACTCGTGTTAATTTTACTGCCGTGCAAGACTTTGGTGTGGTGAAGTAAAATATCCCCCGGTTCTACCTCTGCAGGTACTGCGTCTTCACGCTTAAAATTGGTTTCGCCTCGATCAATAACCTCTTGTGCTTCTTCAATCCCCCAGAGATGGCTTTTTGGGATGACCCAGACGCACCCGTTATCAACCGTCGAATCATCGAGATATATGTCGACGTTGAAGATCGGGTGATTTTCTCGGATTGCATTGCCGTCCCGATGCCATCTGACGGAAGAGCCGTGTTTCGGCAATTTAAAGACAAGCGATTCATAACACGGAATAAAATCGGGTCCAATAATCCGGTGCAATAAGTCACCTATAGACGGGTGCCCCAACAATCGTAGAGAGAATTCGTTGGGGTGTGAGTGTAAATAGGTCAAATAGTAAGGGATCCCTTCGGGGCCACGGTTGCACCATGGGTCTGCTGGTCCGCCTGCCAAAATTTCGTCAATAAGCCGTTGACTTTCGCTTTGCGTAACGGCGAGTTCATCGGGTTGGATGACCCCTTTCAAGATGAGATAGCCGTTATCGTTGAAGAATTGGATTTCGTTGTCAGTAATTTTTCTCATTTTTTACCCTATGGACCTCCTGGGCATCATTCCATGATGGTATCCGATGAATTCGCGGCATCTTTGGGAATCCGTTCGGTTTCTTATCCTACCTGAACCGAGGCAAACAGTCGGAATTTAACCATTTGTAATTGCAGCGTGCCACGCTGAAACAAATTCTTGGACGGATCGGTATCGCAATTGTTTGTCTGTATTCGTCGCTTTTTTTGCGACGTGCCACATCGCGTCGTTCCCCTTCCAATCGCGTCGTGAATCGCTGCTGTTGGCAAGCAGCACGAAGGCTGTGCGTCCGAGCATAAAGACGTTTGTTCTTTCGTCGATGCGTTCGCCTTCCTGAAATTCCTCTGGTGCCATAAAGCGAGACGAGCCGTACAGCCGTCCTCGGTCGTTTATGAAGGGGCCCGGATGGTAGTGATCGAAATCGTACAGATGTATCCGCTTTTTCTGAAAGTCATAGATGATACAACCATCATAAAAATCTTCAGCGATGAACCCCTTTTTTTCAATAAGGACGTGGACATCATAAATAACGTTAAGTGCGTCAATGATTTCAGATGCTGGCAGCGCACAGAACCTATCACGCGGATGTATTTCGCCCGGATTAAGTTCCCTTTCAGGACGCAACCCCTCACCGTCTACCCAGTCATAGACCAGTGTGAATCCATCGGGAGTGGTGAAAGCGTTGTGCAATTGCGGGAGTGCCTCGTGCTGGACAGTAGCGTGGAAGCGAACAGCCTGTTTGAGCCACGTGACGCTTTGGGGGATGTTACTGTGTTTGACGAACCAACGTTGGTCGTCTACCACTGCCTGAAATGATTGACATCTGGAATCGTGTTCCGGGAACGAATACGTGGTATCCGCGATATGCGTCAGGTATGTTTCGATATCTGTGTCAATCTTTGTAACGTTCAAAAGTGGATGCTCGGTGGGCATTCCTTACCTCCTCATCGGACGCGGCAAACTGTTCCTAACCGCTTTGCGTTGGTTTTGTAGGTTGGGATAGTAATATACACCGAAAGAAGAAAAAAGTCACGTTTTTTCTTCTTACTTAAATGTGTTTGTCTTGTACTAACCTTTTTGAGTGTTTTACAGATAAGGTTTCAAGTCCCAGAGATAGATTGCGCCATCGTGTCCACCGCTTACGAGAAGGGTGCCGTCCTGCGAAAATGTGAAACACTGAACATCAGTGGTGTGTCCCCAGAACGTGGCGATATTCTTACCTGTTGCCATTTCCCACAAACGGATAGGTGCCTTTTGCAAATCTGGCTGCCACCAGGCACCAGAGGCTAAATATTGTCCGCAGGGCGAGAAACATAACGTAATCGGTCTTTGACTTTCTTCGGGCTGTGGAAGTGTCATAAGCACTTTACCGTCTGTTGCGTCCCACAACACAACCTCACCCCATTTACCACCCGCGATGATATCGCCACGCGGTGAAAATGCTATTCCGGTATCCTCGCCACAATATGTATATGTATACCTTCCGTCCCGACTTGGCAGCGGTGTTAACGGAAGTTCAGCAATCTGTTTTCCTGAATCAACATCCCACAAACTGGCTTTCCAATCCTGTGACCGTGATATACTTGCGAGTTGTTTTCCATCTGGGCTAAATGCCAGTCCGGTTGAACTGTGCAACAACCCGTAAGTCAATTCCGCATCGTGGATGACCGTTGTATGTTTTTCCCAACTTTCACTTTCCTGCCTGCTATTTATGGGTCCCGTCCGTTCCCAGATGTGTATATTGTTGTCCTTATCCACACTGGCGATCCGGTGTCCCGTGGGAGCGAATGCTTTGGCGCGACCTAAGCCTCCTTCCGGTCCGATAAGTTCCACAATAGGTTCACTCTCGCCGACCTCCTGCATGTTTAAATTATTTCCGAATCCATTGATAGAAATGATTTTTCCACTCGGAGAAGGATAAACGTTATGAGAAGTTCCGGGGAGCTTCTCATTTGCTGGTCGATATGGGCATCTACTTGCGACATCCCATAAGAGGACATTGTCACTCCAAAACCCAGCAGCAAGTGTCTTTTCATCCGCTGAAAAGACTAAGGTATCCATTGTAGGAATATGTCCATAATGGGTTGAAAGCGTATGAGCGTCGGAATTCTTACCTTTCGTCCAGATTTGGATCTCACTTGGGCTTGCCACCGCCAATTGCGCTCCATCTTCCGAAAAACACACATGCCAACTATCTCCTCGATGTTCAAATGTGTCTATTTTTTTGTCCCGATCTATATGCCAAACCTGAACCTTGCGTTTAGAAATTGCGGCGGCAATCAGTCCCTCTTCTGGTGAATAGTGCGGAAACATCTGGGTATCTCCAGAATGGGTGTGAGTTGTCGCCAGTTGTCCGCTTTCGATATCCCAAATCCGAATCGTTCCATCCGCACTACCAGCAGTGAGATACTTTCCATCGGGTGAGAAACAGAGGTTATCCATTCTTTCAGAATACCCACTGAAGTACCCAGTGAAACAGGCGATCTGTTCTCCTGTCTCCACATGCCACACTAAAATAGATTCAGGATCAGCATCTGTGCTGCGTTTTCTACCTGCCAGTAGATTTCTGTCCTGAGAAAATAGGAAAGGATAGATACTGTAGGTTTCACCGATTTCAGTTGCGTTGCGTTGTGCTCCTGTGCGCGCACACCAAGTGTAAATCTTTCCGTTTCTCTCGCAACTCGCCGCAGTGATGCGCTGTCCGTCTTGAGAGAAAACGGGGCGAGAGCAGTGCTGTTTATTGGGAATTTCTATCTGTGTGACGCAAGTACCACTTTGAATGTCCCATACCTTTAGGTGTTCGACAAAAGTGTAGGTAACAATCCAACGACTGTCAGCTGAAAAGGCAACAGCACTGATCGTCCCGCGCACTGTATCCCAAAGTGCAATCGGAGATAGCGTCGGGAGTTCGTATAGCCAGAGTCCAATCCACGACCCAACAGCGAAGTACTGTCCGTCCGGTGAAAATGCCATATCGTTATTTTTTCCCCGTCCCAATCGAGCGATTGCGCCTTCAGGGAGTGCCCACGTCGTCACATCTTCATTGGCAGCAGAATTTTTATTTTTCATCAAAAATCTCCTACGAAATGCCCGCAGCTCAAGGTCCGCGAGTATGGTTTATCTGTATGATTTGGTAAGAAGGTTATGGGCAAAACTGTTGATGGGAAAAACAAAATAAGAAGAAACAGAACATGCTTGATACGGGCAGAATTATCAGGTTTTCATCTTGGTTTTCGTTGCAACTTGTAAAAGTTAAAAACTGGTGGGTCGTTTAACACTATCCATAGGTGTCAATTTATTGATTTTTCGTAGCATTTTGTAGGCGTTCTTATAGACATGCCACCCCTATGAGGTTCAAGAGTTGGTGCAGACGTTTTCTATAAATCAGGACTTACGCAATTTTGATTGTAGACTGTTCTATTAGAAGAAAGTTTTCTGGAAACACGGCGTTTTTGCGTCACAAACTAACAGTTTGTGGTACAAAAGAGCATCATGCGTAAGTCCTATAAATATTCCGTTCCTACGGAACTCAAGAGGTTTTTGATGTCTGAAAAGTTTTTGTCTAAGTTCCGGTTCGGTTGGAAACCGAACCTACCGGGCCTGGGGGTCAAAAATTAAACCAAAAAACCGAAAACCTCCTGTAAATATCTGCTTGCATGCTTTATTGAAATAATATATCATATATGTATCAGAAATTCAATCTTTTTTATTTCAAAACATAGGAAACCGCTTTATGCGACACAACCTCTTCGTACCGAACAAAATGCCTTATGCCAAAGGAAAAAACCGCCCAGATGTCCCGTGTATTCTCTGTGCAATTGTGGAAAAAAATGATAAAGTCGAACGGCTTGAGGTGCATCGAACCGAACGCTTTACCATTTCGCTGAATCTCTATCCTTACAGTCCTGGGCATCTCTTAGTCTTTCCGAATCGGCATATCGTTGATGTACGGGAGTTGAATCAGGAAGAGGTTCAAGAACTGCACGAGCTCCAATGCCTCTGTTTTGAGGTGTTAACGCGTGCCTATCAACCCCGTGGCTTCAACGTCGGTTATAACATGGGGGATGCCTCCGGTGCGAGCATCCCGCATTTTCATTTGCACGTTGTCCCGCGATACCCACGTGAATTGGGGTTTATGGACGTTATTGGCGGCGCACGCATCATCATTGAAGACCCGAACGCGACGCAGGAGAAACTTGTACAGATATTTCAAGAATTGACGACAACTATTCAAGAAAGGAAAACACAATGAGCAATCTCGCTTACGATCTTTTAGCTGAAAAGTTAGAGAAACAGGGGGTTCAGGTAGAAACCCTCAAATCCCATCTGAAAGCGCAACACGTTGAGACCCCGTCATGGGGTTACGGTAATTCGGGTACCCGATTCGGTGTCTTTGAACAGCCCGGCGCGGCACGGAATGCCGCGGAGCGTCTCGAAGACGCAGCCACTGTCCACCGTTTCACCGGTGTCGCACCGACCGTTGCACTCCACATCCCGTGGGATAAAACCGACGATTGGGGTGCCTTGAAGCAGTACGCCGCGGATGTCGGGATCGGGATCGGCGCGATTAACCCGAACGTCTTCCAAGATCAGGCGTATAAACTCGGAAGTGTCTGTAACCCAGATGCGGAGGTCCGCAGACTCGCCATCGATCACATGTTGGAGTGTGTCGATATTATGGAGAAAACCGGTTCTGATCTGCTGAGTTTGTGGTTCGCAGACGGCACCAACTTCCCCGGACAGTCGAACTTCAGAAAACGCAAACAGTGGATGCAGGAGGCGTTAGCCGAAGTCTACGACGCGCTTCCAGAGGCGACACGCATGCTCATCGAATACAAATTCTTTGAACCGGCATTCTATCACACGGATCTTGCCGATTGGGGCACTGCCTACCTTATGGCGATGAAACTCGGTGAGAAGGCGCAGGTACTCATTGACTTGGGACACCACCCGCAAGGCACGAATATTGAGTTCATCGTTGCTTACCTGATTGACGAAGGAAAACTCGGTGGTTTCCACTTCAACTGCCGGAAATACGCAGACGACGATCTGACGGTCGGCACCATCAATCCGCAGGAACTCTTCCTGATTTACACCGAACTGGTCGCAGCGGAACTCGATCCCGATACGGAGACCGACATCGCTTATATGATTGACCAGAGTCATAACTTGAAGCCGAAGGTCGAAGCGAGCATCCAATCTGTCTGTAATCTGCAGAAGGCTTATGCGAAGGCACTGATCGTTGACCGCGAGGCACTCGCAGCCGCACAAGATGCTGCTGACTTGGTTGAAGCGGAAAGTATCCTCCAACGCGCATACGAGACGGATGTGAATCCACTTTTAGAGCAGGTTCGCTTGGAGACGGGACGCGACCCGAACCCGTTAGCAGCCTATCGTCAGAGTGGCTATTATGAGAAAATCAGTGCTGCGCGTGTCGGTGGTAAAAGCCAAGGCTGGGCATAGGTATGCTTTTGTAGCGTTTCAAAAAATCGTTAAGATTCTTTTGGATATTATCCAGTGCGGTTGGAAACCGCACCTACCCATTTGGGGTACGTATGAACAAAATTAGAATTGGAATTATCGGTTCGGGTGGGATGGCGCGGCACCATCTCGCCCGATTCGCACCTATGGAGACCGCTGAGGTCGTCGCAATTGCCTCCAGAAACGAAAAGACGGGGAGCCGACTTGCAGCGGAACATGAAACAATTTTTATGCCGGAATGGTATCGTTTACTTGAGCGAGATGCTATAGACGGTGTTGTTATCTGTACGCACAATGATAGCCACGGTGAGATTGTCCTCGCGGCGTTGCAAGCGGATAAACATGTCTTTGTGGAATATCCGCTCGCCAGTGATGTCGGTGAAGGCGAAACAGCGTTGAAACTCGCCGAAAGGCGCGGTCGTGTTCTCCGGGTCTCACATCCAGAAGCCGTCTCCAACACCCATAAAGCACTCAAACAGAAGATAGGCGAGCTCGGCGACTTACTGCTCACGGCTTTTGTGCGTCTTACGCCAGGTCGCGGTGCGCGTCCTGAGATTCTTTTCAATTTGCCGGTATCAGGCACACCCGCCCACTTTTTCATCTACCATATCTATCCGATTGTCGATTTCTTCGGCGGTGCTACATCTGTCAGAAAGAATTCCGTCTATGAAGGACTCAAAGAAAACGGACAGTATGACCGGTTTGTTAACACACTCACTGTCGAGTTTAAACGTGGTGGTATCGGACAGTGGACATGGGCGGGTGGTATTGCGATTAACGCTGCGGAAGAGCATGAACGCTACGTCCTCACGGAAGGTACGATCAGCGACGCGGGTGGTGAATGGCACTGCACGACACCCGCTGGCGTAACACCGCTCCTAATACCAGATTCACCGCAGCCGACGCTTCAGGAGTTGTGGCTCTCTGAAATCCGAGATGCTGCGGATCAGTTGCCCTGTTTGGCGGACGCGGCGGTGGCACTGGAAGCGATCCGTATTAGTCTGGCAGAATAATCTATGCCAAGGTACGTTGGAACCACGCGACCGATTTGGTGATGACGGCTTGCTCCCACCCGACAGTGTTGAAGGTATGGTCGGCACCCTCAAGAACTTCGAGTTCTGTCAAGGCATCGCGGTCGCGCATCAGTTCATAGTACCGTTTACCGTGAGAGACGGGTACAGCCTGATCCGCACTGCCGTGAATCACGAGGAGTGGTCCGGTGAACTGCTGAAGGGTCTTTGAGGGCGATATGTTAGGGAGTTCCTCATAGAACGCCTTGCCGACAACGTTCGCGTTTGATTGTGCAATCTCCTCCGGTGTCGGTGTGTGTTTGGACCTTGCCAAGATTTCCTCTCTTCGGTCTGATGGATCGTCCGAAAGTGGTGCCCATAGGACAGTCGATTTCACGCGTGCATCCTGTCCGGAAACGCACGCCGCGACGCAGCCGCCCATGCTTAATCCCAAAATACCGATGCGTTCAGGGTCCACGCCTTGCATCGTCGTGAGCACGTCTATGGACTTGATAGCGTCCGAAATCTCGCCCCCGATGGTCATCTCTGAGAAATCGCCGTCGCTGTCCCCGGAGCCTCGGAAATCGAAGCGGAGCGCGTAGAACCCGATAGCGGCGAGTTCGCGAGCTGTTTTAACAAATATCCTATGTGGTTCAACCTTCGTTCCGGTAAATCCATGGAAAAACACAACCGCTGGACACAAGGCGTTGGAATCTGCTGGTGAATGTAGGACTCCGTTTAGGTGCTGCCCTTGATTATAAAAGGTGATGGGTCTTTCTATCATATTTTTTCTCCTTTTTCTTGACATTAAAACTTATTTGTGATAAACTTATTATATAATAATATTTGTTTCTATAAAGTAGTACTTCATGAAATCAAAGTCGATAACCTTCCAATTGCCGTCCGTGTTGCGGGCGATGTTTGAAACCGCAATCGTCTTCTTATACCCGTCAAGATGCCGCGTCTGCGACGATTTTCTTGGGGTTGCGTCGATGCCGTATATCTGTGCGGACTGCTGGCAGGACGTACAATATCTCAAACCGCCTTGGTGCGATATATGTGGTACACCGGATGTCAACGGTCTCTGTGATGCGTGTGCGACCTCACCGCCTCGTTATGGGCAGCTGCGTACCGTTGCATTATATCAGACAACGCTCCAACAGGCAACACATCTCTTTAAATTTGAGAAGAAGAAGGTGTTTGCGCGGCACCTCATTGAACTGATAAATGCGCATATCCCGGTAGACTGTGATATTGCGACGTACGATTTTATTCTCCCTATTCCGATTCACAAAAAACGTCTCCGGGAGCGCGGTTTTAATCAGGCGACGCTTCTTGCGGATGGGATTGCGAAAGCAGCGGGAGTTCCTGTTCTCACGGATGCGCTGGTTCGCAAGCGGCACACTGTCGCGCAAAGCAGTTTAGACAGAGAGGCACGCCAACAAAACATCGTTGGTGCTTTTGAAATCCGAAATCCGAAGGTTATCCGTGGAAAACGGCTCTTGGTTATTGATGATGTTTTCACGACGGGTGCGACGATTCGTGAAGCAGTCAACGAATTATGGACTGTTGATCCTGCTGAAGTCGATGTTTTGACCCTCGCGAGAGCTTTGAACCCGTAAAAATCGCGAAACTTTTTCTATCTATATTGCGTATTATATCAATGTTCACGATTAGGCAAAATTGCAGGTGCACGCGGAATGGCTGAGGTTACAGGTGTGAAAGCTGCACCCTCAAACTGCTTATTATTGTGCTAATTATCTGAATCTGTAGTGGCAGGAGGTTGGACCCTTGCGTTTAAACAGCATAAAAATTCGAGGATTCAAGAGTTTTGCCGAAGAAGTTGAACTCATACTTGAACCCGGCATCACAACGATCGTTGGACCTAACGGTTGTGGGAAAAGTAACGTCTCTGATGCGATCCGATGGGTACTTGGGGAACAGAGTGCCCGCGCGCTTCGGTGTACCTCTATGCGCGATCTGCTTTTCAATGGCGGTGCTAATTTCGCGCCTGCCCAAAAGACTGAAGTCGCACTCCGCTTTTTAAATGACAACCGAGATACACCGACACAAGAGAACGCTAATGCTGCCCTGACATCCCCGGAAATCGAGGTGTGCCGTCATCTCACACGTGATGGCGAAAGCCGCTATCTCATCAATCAAAATCCGTGTCGGCTCCGCGATATTAGCGAACTCTTTATGGATACCGGTATCGGTGTTGACGCTTACTCCGTGATGGAACAGAGCAAAATTGATCTAATCCTGAATGTGCGACCGGAAGAACGCCGATTCCTTTTCGATGAAGTCGCTGGTATTACCAAGTATAAGCATCGAAAGAAGACAGCACTCCGAAAACTGGAGCAGACCGAGCAAAACCTTGTCCGTATCAACGATATAATTCAAGAACTCCAACACGAGACTGAGGCACTCAAGGAACAAGCGGAACAGGCGCGTCACTATAATGCGCAACATGCGCAATTAAAACAGTATGAGTTGGACCTCGCGCGTCGGGAGTACGATAAGCTCCATACGGACTATAGCCAGGCTCAAACGGATCTCGATGAAGTGCTAACTATTGCTTCGGAGGCTTCTGAAACGCTCAAAACCGCTGAAGAACGGATTGAGAGTGCCACAAACCGCCAATCCGAATTGGACGCAGCCATCCGTGCCGGACAGACGACACTTCGCGAGATTGAAACACAGATTGAGCAGATTGAACGTCAGATCGTTCTACACAAGGAACGGCAGCTGAATATCCAAAAGCAACGCGAGCGCGCCCTCCAGACCCTGGAATCTCTAAAATCACAACAGACGGGACTTCTCACACAGAAGCAGGAGCGGACACAAGAATACCAGAAACTTGAGGCTTCTTGCAAAATAGAGGAGAGCCGTTTGGCGGCACGTCAGCAGCTCCTGACGCAGCTCGATGAACGCATCGGTGCCGCTAAGAAGTCTGTGCAAGAGGCACAGACCACCCTACAAGAGACTGAAGCCGAATTGGCAGCGCACGAACGCGACCGCCTCACACTTGAGCACAAGTTGAACAGCTCTGAAGGGAGTCTGAGCCGTATTCGAGAGAATACGGCGGCATTGACGCAAGAACTTAAGACTGCTACCGATACCTACACTGCTGTCCAACGCGATGAAACACAACTGAAGACGGAGTTGGTGCAGATTGATGCGGAAAAAAGCCAAGTGGAGACCGAACTACAGGAAAACCATGATGCACTCCGCAAGATTGAAGCCGAAATACAAGGTTTGCAGAACACCTTAGGCAGTAACGTTTCCCGGCTTAAATCGCTACAGGAATTACAATCTGCTTACGAGGGATACTACGCCGGCGTTCGCGCCATCATGCGGGCGAAAACGCACGATCCGGATCAATTCCGAGGTGTCTGTGGTGTTGTTGCTGAGCTCCTGAGCACAGACGCTGAATATGAACTCGCCATAGAGGTTGCGCTCGGTAGTGCTATCCAGAACGTTATTACAGAAACTGCTGAGGATGCGCAAAACGGGATCGCGTTCCTTAAGAAACATCGTGCCGGTAGGGTGACCTTTCTACCGCTCGATATTTTACGGGGACGCAGATTTGACGATGATGCATTGTTGGACCAGCCCGGTGTCATCGGTATCGCCGAGGAATTAATCGATTATGACCGCAAATATGAGACGGCTATGCGACATCTGTTGGGCAATACGCTTGTCATTGAGGATTTAGATGCCGCCATCGCGCTTACGCGTCGATACCGTCCGACTGCCCGCCTCGTCACGTTAGAGGGTGAGGTTATCAATACGTCTGGGGCGATCACTGGTGGTCAGACGAATCAGAAGCAGAGCGGTCTACTCAGTCGCGCGCGTGATTTGGAGGATCTTGAAGATGCGATCGGGCAGTTGACACAACGTTCTAATGAGAAAGATAAGAGACGTAAAACGTACGCCGCAAAAATAGCGAGTTTGCAAAGAAGGCGACAGGCTCTCACCGCGCAGTGGCAAGATAAACGGGTTGAAAAAGCGTCGCTGACGAAAGATATGGAGCAGGCGAACCTGCAAGTTACCCGACTTGAACAGCAACTCGCTACCGTTGAGGTGGAGAACCGTGAATTGCGTGATGCCGTCGCTGCGTCGCGTGAAGAGCAGAAAACACTCACGGCTGACATCGAAGCGTTAGCGCAGAAAAGTACGCGGACCCAACGCTGGATTGAACGCGTATCTGAGCAGATTGAAGCCGAGGACCGAAAGCACGCTGAAGTCTCCGGTAACTGCCAAGAGATGAAGGTCTTCTTAGCAGGGCAGCATCAGAAATTACAGAGTCTCAAGTCCGAATTGGAGTCGCTTGAGGAATCGCAACAGCAGACTGCAAAGAATATCACTGAACAACAGGCGATTATCGACTCAGATGAACGCACCAAAATTGATCTCGTTGAACAGGTTGAAGCGGCACAACGCGAGTTCCTACGTTTGGAAGGTGACCGAGCCGAAGCGGAAGCGAAAGTCGATGAATTGTCTGAAGAACGTGAAGCACGCCTTGAGGAGGTAAGTGCCCTCCAGAAAGAGATGCGCGCAACTCGCAGGAATTTTGAGAAACAGAATCGTAAGCGCCATCAACTTGAAGTTAAAACGACGCAGCTTGAAATGCGGATAAAATCGGTCTCAACGCGCATCCACGATAAATATCAGGTCTCGATTGATGCGTTACCACCTCTGACGAATGATGAAGCGGTGATGGACGAGATTGATCTACTCGACAGTATTGAGAAGTTGAAAGCAGAGCTTTCGAGCATGGGTGCTGTGAACCTTAAGGCGATAGAGGCTTACGAGGAACATAAAAAACGTCACGACTTCCTTATTTCGCAACGTGACGATGTCCAGCAGTCGATGCAAGCCACTATTCAGGCGATCCAGAAGATTAACCAGACCTCCAGAGAGGTCTTTCTTGAGACGTTTGAACAGGTGCAGACGAACTTCCAAGAGGTGTTTACACAACTCTTCGGTGGCGGTGAGACGGAACTGTTGTTAACGGATACCTCCGATGTGCTGGATTCAGGTATTGACATCATTGCGCGTCCGCCGGGGAAACGTCCGCAGAGCATCACGCAGCTTTCGGGGGGTGAGCGTTCGCTGGTTGCGATCGGTCTCCTGTTCGCTGTCTTCAAAATCAAACCGAGTCCGTTCTGTGTGCTTGATGAAGTCGATGCGGCACTTGACGAGGCGAATGTCCTCCGATTTGCGAATCTCATCCGTGCTTATGTCGAGAATACGCAGTTCATCATCATCACGCACAACCGTCGTACGATGGAAATCGCCGATGCTATGTACGGCGTGACGATGGAACAGGCGGGTATCTCAAAGATTGTCTCTGCCAAGTTTGCGGAGTAGTTTTTTTAATTATTAAATCTGGTCATCGTTCCCCTTCGTTTCACGATGGTGTTTGGTTAATTCTGATGGGAATTGGAACACAAAGCATCGGTTATTAAGAGTTTATGTAGTCAGCTGATCCGCTGAAACACAAACATCCGCTCAATAAAAATGAACAAGCTGAATCGTGAAAAACTTACAGTTCTCTCACTCTCGGAACGTCAACATAAGATGACGGTGGCGGATGTCTATGCGTTAGATGCGGATCCGCCGCCTTATGAAAATCCGAGCCTCCGTATTGTTGCGGATCGGATCGCCGGGGCGCGTCACACGGGAAAACAGGTCATCTGGATGATGGGCGCGCACGTTATGCGGCGCGGGAACTCGCGGTTTATTATCGATTTAATGGAGCGCGGTGTCATCACGCATGTCGCTACCAACGGTGCTTGTGCGATCCACGACTTTGAGCTTGCACACATCGGCGCGACGCTTGAGGATGTAGAAGACTATATCTGGGACGGTAAGTTCGGCAATTGGGAGGAGACGGGACGCTATCTGAACGAGGCAATCGTTCGCGGGTATGAAGATAAAATCGGTTTTGGAGAGGCAATCGGTAGATTAATCCAAGACGGCGAACAGGGCATCTCTTTTCCGCATCGTGATGTGAGTCTGTTTGCCGCTGCGTATCGCTTAGGGGTGCCGTTTACCGTTCACAAAGGGATCGGCTACGACATCATTGATCAGCACCCTTCCGCTGATTATGCCGCAATGGGGTGGACGACAGGCGAAGATTTTCTCCGTTTTGCGCATAGTGTTTCTCAGTTGGAAGGCGGCGTTTTTCTTAATTTAGGTTCCGCTGTTATGGGACCGGAGGTCTACCTCAAGAGTCTCTCAATGGCACGCAACATCGCATCACAGCATGGCGAGGAGATTCGGCATTTCACGACTGCGAACTTTGACCTTATCGACTTTTCAGATTTCCAAGACGAAGGGTCGCCTACCGATGTGCACTACTACCACCGTCCGAAAAAGACAATCCTCATCCGCACGGTTAAGGATGGCGGTGAGGGGTACCATATCTCCGGTGATTTTTCTGTTACGGTGCCGCAATTATATCGTTTGATAACGCTGTCGCTGTAAAACATCAGTGCTTGTGCTAATAAACGCTGCTCCGATGCCCAACATCGTGAACAACAATTGTTCTTGTTTGTCTATTGAAAGTATAGATGACTCGATAAGCACCAGCAACGCGTAAACGGAACTTACCCCTATGTGGGCCTCGGAGTGCCTCGTGGCGATGTGTATCGCAATTTTCGCATAGGGACCTCAACTTGTCAAGAATTCGCTGTTCAATCGTAGCATCTAAACGGGCAAAACCTGCCTCCGCTTTTGGCATAATTTCCAAAGTATACATTACCACTTCAGTCCCAGTTTTTTCGCTACTTCCTCTATTGGAATTGCTTTGACTTTACCAGACTCATGTTCTGCAACGCTGCGTTCCAGCCTTTCAGCCACCTCCGGACGCAATTCTAACCCTTCGTCTGGGTCATAATAGTAATCTTCAAGGAACTGCTCCAACTCCAAATAGCAGACAAAAAATTCAAGAAATGCTGATTTCAGCTGCGCTGTTCCGTCAACCGATGGTACCATCTTTTGCAGTTTGACAACCTGTGCACGTGTTGCGAAAAGTTCCCAATTCACGAGCGTTTCCATGAGTGCCCGGAATTCGTCATCCGGTAAGGCTGTTACCTTGATTTCAGGTTGCGGATCGGTGGTCAGTGGTCTATCGCTCATCCGTCGTGCTATCCGTCCTGCAGGCGAAGTTTTTCGCACAGCTTCCACAGCTGCGACACGCTTCTGCAGGTGCGTGAATATGTCGGATGCCTGCAATATTGAAAGCAGTGATTCCTCAGGTTCCTCTAACTCGAATGCCAGTCCGCAATAGCCTTCATAAAACTCTTGTAACTCGGTTTCCAATGCATCTCTATCGGCATTCTCGGCAAGCAGAGCCACAAGTCGTTCGCGGGATTCAAAAAACGGGAGGTCTATAATCGGCACGAACCAAGTGCTGAACTGTGCCTGCGTCATGTTTGTCAGGTCGTATGTCATTAGAAGCTCCTTTATTAGCCGACAGAAGCAATCTCTAAATTACCGCGCCAGTGCTTTTGCAACATCCGTTTCAGCAATTGATGCTCCGGCGCGTTCAAACTCGGATCGGCTTTAATTAACAGTTCCGCCTCTTTTTTTGCGGATTCCAGAAGCGAGGCATCGTGGATGATGTTCGCAATCTTGAAGTTCGGGATACCTGACTGGCGTGTACCGAAGAACTCTCCCGGTCCCCGGATGTTTAGGTCAGCCTCAGCGATCTGAAACCCGTTGTTTGTCCGAGTCATCGCCAGAATCCGTTGAAAAGAATCATCACCCCTCGGCGAAGCAACAAGATAACACGCCGATTGATGCTGACCGCGTCCGACACGTCCACGCAACTGATGCAACTGAGACAACCCGAACCGTTCGGCATGTTCAATCACCATTAGCGTCGCGTTTGGGACATCGATGCCGACTTCAATCACTGTTGTTGAGACAAGGATATCAATCTGTCGTTCCTTGAAACTCGTCATAATCTCTTGTTTTTCGATGGATTTCATCTGTCCGTGCAAGAGTCCGATGCGTAAGTTTGGGAACACTGCCGTTTGGAGATGCGCTGCCATTTCTGTTGCGGCTTTCAGCTCTTCCATCTTTTCGGACTCTTCAACAAGCGGATAGACGATGTATGCTTGCCTACCGCGCTGAATCTCTTTCCGAACGTTACCGTATAACTTCTCCCGATCGCGTTCTTTTATCCAGTGGGTCTTAATGGTTTGCCTACCGGGTGGCATCTCATCAATAACGGAAACGTTCAGGTCTCCGTAGAGTGTCAAGGCGAGTGTCCTCGGAATAGGTGTCGCTGTCATGACGAGGACATCTGGTGCCGGTGCAGCGTGGGTGTCCTGTTTTTGGCTGCCGTTGCCCGATTTTGCTTTGTTCCGAAGCGTCGCACGTTGCATCACACCGAACCGGTGTTGCTCGTCTATGATAACGAGTCCGAGGCTGTGAAAATCGACACCTTCTTGTATTAACGCCTGTGTGCCGACAACGAGGTTTGCGGAACCGTCGGCGATTGCTGATAGTGCCGCTTCGCGTTCTACTTTCGGCAGGTCGCTTTTGAGAAGCACGACCTTTATTTGTCTATTACCGTTTTGTGTGGTGTTTGGACGTAGCTGCTCGAACATTTCGGAGAGGTTATAATAGTGTTGTTCGGCGAGGATTTCCGTCGGCACCATCAAGGCACCTTGGTAGCCGTTTTCGATTGCACAGAGCAACGCCATCGCAGCGACGACAGTCTTTCCGGAGCCGACGTCCCCTTGAATGAGCCGGTTCATGACCTTTTTTTGTTGCATATCGTTTTGGATTTCGGTGAACACCCGTCTCTGTGCCCCGGTGAGTTGGTAAGGGAGTGAGGTGATGAATTCCTTGACCAGGGAGACAGAATTTTTTTCGGTTTCCGTCGCGACCTGAAACGCGATGCCGTCTTCTGAGATACGGCGTTCCTTTTTGAGTTCCATGCCGAGGCTGAGAAGAAAAAACTCCTCAAAGGCGAGCCGTTTCTGTGCTGCTTCTTGGTACGCCTCTGAAGTCGGAAAATGGATTTCGTTGATAGCCGACTGCCTATCAATCAAGCCTTGTTGTTGGCGAAGCGCGAGCGGTAGGATTTCCGGTATCTGTTCTCCATAAGCGTCGAGTGCAGTCCGCATCCAAGCACGGAGCATCTTCGCTGTGAGTTTTGCGGTCAGTGGGTATTTCGGAACAATCCGCTTGGTGTGGATGAGGTTGTCTTCCTCGAACAGTTCAAACTCATAGTCCGTTGCTTGGATTTCATTGTACCGACGCGAAAACTTGCCGCTGACAACGACTTCCGTATCAACGGGGAGCAGCGACTTCATGACACCGATACGTCTTCCGAAATTAACTAACATTGCAACGCCGGTGCCGTCGTAAATCGAGATTTTACCGATCTTTTTTCCTCTCGCAGTCGGAGATGATGTGTGGTTGACGACTTTCCCTTGGATTGTTTCGGGTTCGTCATCTTCTGTTCTGCCGACTTTATAGATTTCGACTGTTTTGGAACGGTCAATATAGTCGCGAGGATAGTATGCCAAGAATTCGCCGACGGTGTCGAGGCCGAGTTCTGTTGCGATCATTTCGGCGCGTCGAGGTCCGATGCCTTTGATGAATTGGACGGGCTGGGATAGAAAATCGAGTGAAGCGAGGTCTGTTCCGACGGGTGTATCAGGGATCGGTACAGATTCTGCGGGTGTTTCCGAGGCGGTTCTCTCTGCTCGTTGTGCGAAAACTTCCGTATCCCCAAGGAGCGATAAGTCGCCCGTTTTGGCTTTATGTGTTGTCGGTATCGGTGTCGGTTCTCGCTTTAGGGGTGTCTGTTCTGGAGGACTTTCTGGCTCTCCGAAGAGGGATAACACTTCTGGTTGGGCATTCTTTTTCGGACGTGTCGCGCGTGTGGTTGGCTGCCGACGCTTCTGTGGCGTTTCAGCACTTGTGTTGCTTGTATGCGTAGGCGGACGCTGTTCACCTTTGAGTGCCGCATCCATACGTTTTGTTGCTTCTTCGAGCGTACGTTTCCGTTCGGCAGGCGATGCGTCTGCGTAATTCTCAAAGAGAGTTGCCAAACCGGTCAGCACCTCTTTTTCGGTTGCGGTTAGCGTGAAAGCGTCGCCATTCTTTGCCCATAGCTGGACGTAGCTTCCCAACCCATTGACGACGACAGCGTCGCGACACCCCTTTCGGAGTTCTTGTTGGAACGGACGACGGATCGTAGTGAGGATATTTGTGAAATTGCTCATAATTTTCTTTTGAAGCTGAACGTTGTTATTGCTGGATCTTTTAACTTAACTTAATATACGATAAATCCGTGTTGGTTGTAACAAGTTAAACGTAAATTCACTGAAAACGTTGAATTTGGGTCGTAAAACAGACTTGACTTGGTGATACAATTCGTCTATAATTTTTTCGTGGTGTGATAGAAAAATGCCCAAACATTCGAGCAGATTCGCAACAAAGGAGCAACAGATGTTATCTCCATACTTGACGGATGTCCAACGAAAGGTGTGGCAAAACGACGGATTTCTGATTCTCAAGAACGTCCTTTCACCTGCGGAAATCGAAACCCTTTTGGAAGCCGTGGATTCGGTGATTGAAAACTATGTCCAAGAGACACCGAATCTCCAACAAGGCGATCGGTTCGGCAAAGGTGCTTATACGATTATCCGGGCGATTGAGCGGACAGACGCACTCGATCCGCTCACCGACCACCCACGCACCTTCGGCACGATCCTGTCGCTGATGGGTCCCTATCTCCAGATTATGGGAACGCAAATCTACGTCAGACACCCGGATGTGGAGGCTTTGATGGGTTTCCATACGGATGCCGGGCCATCGCTGCAACGTATCCACCCGCACCCGGATAGTCTGCCCTTGCAATTCAAAATCCAATTTTTCTTGACGGATCTGACCGAACCGGATCAAGGCAATTTTATGTGTGTGCCGGGAAGCCATAAAGTCCGTTTTCCAGAAAAGCGGTTAGGGAAAGGCGAGTACCCTGAAGGTGCCGTTCAAGTGCTTGCAGAAGCAGGCGATGCGGTCATCTTTCCGTGGGCATTGTGGCACGGTGTCGGACCGAATCAGACGGATCGCATCCGCAAAAGCGTCACGTTCCGTTACGGGCAGATGTGGTCCCGTCCTTACGATTACGACAAGCTCCCTACGGACGTACTGACACGCATGACACCGCGTCGTCGAAGGTTGTTCGGCGATATGGGAGAAGATCATCATCCGACCGACTACTTCAAACCGCGCGATCAGCTTGAAGTCATTTACGGCGACGAATGGAACGTTCCGCTCCTGTGAGAATCCGTATTTTCGCTACCGCTAATCCGAGTGCGCTTGCAATTTTTCAAACAGGTCCCTGAAAATAGCGTCCCGATTTACGCTTGCGGCGACACGCATGAGATGACGGTTGTTATCAAAACTCCACGTCACCGCCTCCGTCAAGATGGGACTGTGGACAATCTCCGTCGGTACCCACGCCGGATTGATAAGGTATGCCGTAGCGGATATATCCCATATCACCTTTGACCAAGCGAAGTGGTCGCTTGCGTAGTCTTTGAAGATTTGGACGAGGTAATCTCCGACTTTGCCTCTACCTTGCACATAGCGTTCCATCTCAGCGACCGTCGTGTGTAGATGTGAGACGACCCCGCGTGCGGGTAGCCAGACGAACGGTACGCCGCAGTCCAGAACGACTTGCGCGCTCTGAAGGTCTTGCATGAGGTTGAACTCTCGGGTGTGGGGCCAGTACAACGGATTCCCACCGAGCCAGACGATGACGATGCGTTTGATGATTTCGGGTTCTATGAGGATAGCGGAGGCGACGTTGGTTATAGCACCGACAGCAACGACGTAAAGCGGTTCCTCTGTGCTACTTGCCATTGCCCGTTCAATCATATCGGTCGCTGCCTCGCTCTGCATGGGAGCCGTTTTATCGGCGAGAAACGCTCTCGAACCGCGGTAGACGAATCCATCGGCAGGGACATTCAGGAAATCCAAGAGTCTTAGGATTTCGTCATAACTTTTCTCCATGCCGTCTTCGGCGTTAGCGGAGCGGTTGTTATGGAAAGGCGCGGCGTAGAGTGCCTCAACGTTAAGATGTTCAGGTGAAAGTAGTGCGTGGACGACAGCAAACTGGTCGTCGATTTCGTTATAGGTGTCAGTGTCAAGTACCATCCGTACTTGTCCTGTCGGGGGTTGGAGCATCTCAATGCGTTTTGACGCTGACAATGTTGGAAAATTCATAAGCGGTTTAACCTTGTGAAATGAGTATTTTGCTTTAGTATAGCACGTTTGGAAAAAGATGGGGGATTTATCATTCTCTTCATTTTCAAAACTCCATGCTTTAGCTTCCTTGTTTTTGTCCAATGAATGCGTGAAGTCATTATTTTCTTTAGGGTGTTTAGAAGTAGGAATAACGTGCCATTGAGACGCTAAATAGGTTATCATAGTTTATACTATAGTTTGGACAGTTTGCTAAGTTTAGGAGTTATGAAAAGTTGGCAGTGTTCTCCCGTTAGAGCTCCCGAACAGATGTTAGGATTGGCTTCTAAACCTGTTTTTGGGTCTCTATTGTGTTAGAAACGACTGCTTT
>JAJDXV010000153.1 GCA_022823085.1 Candidatus Poribacteria bacterium | reverse complement strand
TCTTCACGCCAGAGGCGTGATATGTCTATAGAAATCAATAGTATTCGTCCTGCACTCCAGCGGAGTGCTATGTGTTGACGAAGGATTGATCGGCGGAAAATCCCTTTATAACGGAGTGCTGCCAAAAACTTTACACACCCTCAACTATTTTTCGTGTTGACGAATCGGGTCAACCAGTGTATAATTGGGACAGTTTTCCTACAAAATCAATGGCCTAAAGGATATATCTAATTTGTTTAGTTATACTGGGCAAATAAAATTATGTTACATGAAGATACTATTACGTCCAAAATTGTAGATATACTCGAAACGATGCGAAGCACGTGGAATGTAGAGCCGCAGAATACGCAAACGTTTCTCCATGAGAGTCAGCGTCCAGATCTAACGGTGAGAGAGCGAGGCAGAGAACCCATCGTTATAGAGGTCAAAATTGACGAACCGAATGCACCAAACCTCAGTGGAGAAGCACAAGCGAGGGAACACTTAGGTCGGCAACTTATTTCGTATGAACATGTAACAACCACAATGGCACTACGATTGCCGCATCGGTTTCGTCATATTCCACATCGAGAGTTAGATGATTTACTTCGTCATGCTGATGATCTCCATTATGTTTTACTGAGCGTCGATACTTTTGGGGAGATCCATCGCTTTCCGAATGAGGGATGGATCAAAGGCAACCTCACCGATATTGCAACTGCTATCCGTATTGGTGCTATTCCTGTCTCCAAAGTTGCTAACGCTGCTTATGATTTAGAACATGGCGTGAATGAAACCGCCCTCCTCCTTGAGGCCTCGATACATGAGCGTCCGGGGATGGCACAGCAGCTTGAGGAAATTCTGCATCAAGAAGCCTGCGAACAGACTTCTCGAATGGCGATGTTGATTATCACAAACGCCTTTGTTTTTCAAAGTTCCCTTGCAGGAACAGCAGAAATGGAAAACGTACCCTCGCTCAGGCGGTTCCGCGGTGTAGAGGAACGATTGAACTCTGATGACGTTTTGGAGGCATGGGACAGTATCCGACGGATTAATTATCGTCCCATTTTTGATGTCGCGTACGAACTGATTGTGGCGTTATCAACAGATGATAGACTCGTCGGGCGAGTTTTGTGGCTTTTACGGAATACTGCACAGAAATTGATCGACAGAGGGTTGGAACAGGTCCATGAGTTGGCAGGGATTGTGTTTCAGCGGTTGATCGTGGACCGGAAGTTCATTAAAACCTATTATACACGCCCGGAATCTGTCGCACTTTTGGCAGCACTTGTTTTACCTAATAAGCTCCTAATGAACGATGATTTTGAGACTATCAAAAATCTGTTGCCCACTCTCAAAATAGCAGATTTTGCGTGCGGCACCGGTGCTTTGCTCAATGGCGTTTACCAGCAGTTATTGGCACTTTACGAACAGACCGGCGGCAGCGGAAGAGACATCCACAGACAGATGGTGGAGAACAACCTCGTCGGTTGTGACATTATGCCCAACGCCAGCCACCTCACCGCATCCCTCATTGCCAGTAATTTTCCAGATATAAAAATTGGGGGAACCCAAATTGATGTAATGGAGTATGGCGTTCGCCGTACTGATGGGAGGTATGCCTTAGGTGCCTTAGATCTGATTGAGAATCCGGAGGCAACGCTGTCCTTAGGATTAATAAACACAAAAAGAGTGCGTGGTGATGCCTCTGAAGACAACATTCCACAACCAGAATTCCGGCATGGTGAGATGGATATTGTTGTGGATAATCCACCATTTACGCGGGCTGGGGCGGATAATAACGCAGCGGATCCTGATGTGCCAAAAACTATATTTGGCGACCGAGATGCCGGTATAGCAGCAGAGATGAAGCGTACCCTACGGAAAATAGAGAACTCAATTGGGAATAGTAATGCAGGGTTCGGCTCCTATTTCGTTGATTTAGCCGATAGAATGCTCAAGGATAATGGACAGAGTGTGATGGGGTTCGTGCTGCCTATTACTGTGCTAATCTCTCTGGACTGGCAAAAAGTCAGAAACCTATGGGCACAGACGTACCACGACGTGGTAGTTGTCACTATCGCAGATGCTAAAACTGAGAATTGTTCATTCTCCGCGGATACAAATATGGCAGAGTGTCTTGTTGTTGCCATCAAAGGAAGAGCTGAGAATACTGGACGTGGAACGTTTGTCTGTCTCCATCGCAGACCGGAAAGTCATTTGGAAGCATTGGAAATTGCTAAAAGTATCCAGCATCTGCGAAATGTCAGGCAATTTGAAGATCCTCCGATAGGAGGAAATGCTATTAAAGTTGGAAATGAGATTGTGGGTTCTGCTTTGAATTGTCCACTGGAAGAAATATGGACAGCTTCACGCATTAGAGAATTCGCGCTGCTCCAATGTGCCCACCACTTGGCAAATGGAGATGTTTGGTTACCTCAACAGCAGGATCCTCTTTCAATTCCAACAACTACTGTTGGAGAAATAGCAGAAGTTGGTTTTGACAGCAACGCAATCACCGGGAGAAATGGGGCCTTTGATATAGAAGATGGATGTACAAATGAAGATCAATATCCCTGTTTGTGGCATGTTAAATCTGCTTTACAGCGTGCTATGATGGTTCAACCCGACTGTCACGGTATCATCCGTTCTGATTATTGGGACCAGGCACAACGGGTTTTAGCAAGAAATGGACGTGTCCATCACATGGCAAAGTTACGATTTAACGCGAATTCTTTATCGGTTCTCTTCACACAACAACCTGCTATCGGCGTAAATACGATCCCTAACGTTGTGTTTGGTAATAGGTCTTATGACTATATTTGGACCTTATGGGGTAATTCAACCTTAGGATTATTGTCTTACTGGATGCATTGTAACAAACAACACTCAGGACGTGGTCAGATTCGTCTAAATGCTTTGCGCGCGATGCCGACATTGGATATGCGGGAACTGGACGAAAATGCCTTGCAAAATGCCAAGCGAATCTTTGAGGATATGAAACACAAAAAAATGCTGCCGTTTAATCAGATGGATGAGGATGCAGTCCGTCAAGACTTAGATCGGTTGTTGTTATCTGATGTGCTTGGGTTCGGTGAAGAAGCACATCCGGAGGTCCATACTGGTTTGCGTATCCTTCGGGAGCGTTTGTGCGCGGAGCCGAGTATCCACGGTGGGAAGAAGTCTAAGGTTGTTTTGTAGAACAGACTTAGGTCTAATGTTGGAAAATCGTTTGACAAACTGGTTTTGTTAAGTTAAAATATCACTTAACATTTATTATTGAAGTCAATTCATGGTGTGACGAATGCTAACACAGCGTTCTGTCAGGGAGGAACACTCATGAAAAAGTGGTTGCCATATTTCACAGATGGTTTACTTTCTGGAATAATAGGAGCGATAATAGGTGGTTTCCTAGCTCTCATTGCAAAACCAGAAGGTATTGTCATCAACGTAAACATAGAGTTTCTCGTTATTTTGCTAGCGATTTTGGGGTTATGCTACCTTTTGTTACGTTTGAAACTTAAAATCATGCAATTGGAAGACGAAGCAAAACTGAGATCCGGCGATTGGAGTTAAAACGTTTCAGCTGGGGTGCTGTACCTCAAAATGCACGCCTACTTCATTAAGATTCTATGGTGGTGGCCAAACACCAAAAAACCACAGGCAGCCTATTGTGTATGCCTGTATTCGTTTAAGGGATTCACATGAAAAAATGGGTCATGAATTTAACAAGCGGCCTGATAGGTGCAATACTGAGTTATTTAGCAACCGTTGGATTTGTGCCACTAAAAAATGTTGTTGTAAATGTTGACAACGAAACTCTACTTACACTCGCTATTTTTGGTCTACTCATATTATACGTTGAACTTAGGTTTCGCGGGCTAAAAAACTCCATCGAAATAAGGATTATGGCGTTATCACAAGAAGAAAATAAAAAAGGAAAGAAATCTCGAAAAAAAAGAAAATAATGACGTATAAAGAATATATAGCGCAAATTGTTTATAGCGAAGAAGACGGTTGTTTCATTGGGGATCTTGTCGGTATCCGTGATATAGTTAGTTTTCACGGCGATTCTCTGGAAGAGATTCGTACCGCTTTTGAAGAATCTGTTGACGATTATCTCCTAACCTGTCAAGAGTTCAATCACACACCACAGAAACCTGTTTGTGGAAAAGATGCAGCGGCGGGCTAATAGGAAACTAAAATGCTTCCGATAATAATAAACATTAAACAATTCAGTTGGGAAAAGGTCTTAGGGTGTATTCTCCTGCTCAATCTCACGTGGATGGCAAGCGCGGATGACGCAGCCTTTAAAAATCCGGACGGTTCATGGAAATGGACGAATCGGCTGATCCATGAAACGAGTCCGTACCTGCTTCTGCATGCGCATAACCCTGTCGATTGGTATCCGTGGGGTGATGAGGCGTTGGCACTCGCAAAGAGAGAGAACAGACTGATTTTTCTCTCTGTCGGTTACGCGACGTGCTATTGGTGCCATGTGATGGAGCGGGAAGTTTTCTCGAACCCGGAAATCGCCAAAATGATGAACGCGCACTTTATCAACATCAAGATTGATAGAGAGGAACGTCCTGACCTCGACGAAATCTATATGACAGCGACGCAGCTGCTCATCCAGCGTGCGGGTTGGCCCAACTCCGTTTTTCTCACGCCTGACTTACAGCCGTTTTATGCGGGTACCTATTTTCCGCCGGTGGATACACCGAACAGACCCGGGTTTCCGACGATCCTTGATGCCGTGCATGAAGCGTGGGTAGAACGGGAAGCAGAGGTTATTGAATCCGCAGAACAGATTTCAACCGCGATTGAGATGGCAACGAGTCGCGGGTTCACGGCACTTAGTGGGAGAACCCTGGATCAATCTGTCCCTACGGCGGCGTTGGACTACCTCCGAAAGGCTTATGACGCTACGCACGGCGGGTTCGGTGGTGCTCCGAAATTCCCGAGTCCTTCTAATCTCGAATTCCTTCTGAGTGTATACGAGAGAGAATCGGATGAATCGTTATTGAAAATGGTGACGCGGACGTTGGATATGATGGCTTACGGCGGGATATATGACCAGATGGGTGGCGGGTTCCACCGATATTCCGTTGATGCGAAATGGCTGGTTCCACACTTTGAGAAGATGCTTTACGATAACGCGCAACTGGCAAAAATTTATCTCAAAACGTATCAGTTGACAGAAGAACCGCAGTACCGACGCGTCGCTGAGGAGGTTTTTAACTTCGTCTTCCGAGAGATGACGGCACCTGAAGGCGGATTTTATTCGGCACTTGACGCTGAAACGGATGCTGAAGAGGGGAAGTATTACATCTGGACTGCCGATGAGATTCAAAAAGTCCTCAACAAAAAGGAAGCATCACGTTTCAATGCAGTTTACGGGGTGGATAAGGGTGCCAATTTTGAGGGCAAAAACGTTCTCTATGTGCCGGAAGGGGTTGCAGCGGAAGATTCTCTAAAAGGTTTAGCCACTGCCCGTGAAAAGTTGTTAGCGGCACGGTTTGAACGGGAATACCCGTTGTTGGATACCAAAATTATTGTCAACTGGAACGGTCTGATGATAGACGCGCTCGCCTACGGCTATGATGTCCTCGGTGAGGAGCGTTATCTCAACGCAGCGTCAAAGGCGGCTCGGTTTATACTGGATACTATGCGGAAACCTGACGGCGAACTGTTGCATACCTATACGGCTGGTGCCGTCAAGCAGGATGCGTATCTGGATGACTACGCATTTCTTGTTCGTGGGCTGCTCGGATTGTATCAGGCGACAGACGATGAACAGTGGTTAGATGCGGCACGAACCCTCACGGATAAGATGATCCAACTTTTCTGGGACGATAGAAACGGTGGGTTCTATTACACGAAGGCGGATACGAAACACCTTATTGTGCGTTCTAAGAAACCTTACGACTCTGCAATCCCTTCCGGTAACGCCGTTGCCGTTGAAAATCTGTTAGCACTTGGCGACAACTATCGGGGTTACGCTGAAAAGACGTTGCGAATTTTTGCGGAATCTATGGTGCAGAGTCCATCATCCTTCATCCACGCGCACTTTGCACTCAATAACTACCTAACATCGTTGGAAGATCAAGAATCTTTGGAGCCATCAACGGTAACAGCGACGGCTACGGTTAAAAACCGGGACGGTGAAGTTTACAACGTGGTGCTGCAGTTGAAGATCGCTGCCGGTTGGCATATTAACGCCAACCCGCCGGGTCAAGATAACCTGATTCCGACGACCGTTACGGTGGCTGCAGATGCGCCGGTAGAGATTGTCGATATAGCATATCCGATGGGTAAATCCACGCGTTTTGAATTTAGCAATGTCCCGTTGAACGTCTACGAAGGGACGCTTACGATCCCGCTGCGGTTAAAACTGAAACCGGATGTAACGTGGAAGAAAAACACCGCAATCAGACTACAACTCACCTACCAACCCTGTGATGATACGCAGTGCCTGTTACCACAGACCTTGGATATTCGGTTAAGATTCCCTCGGTAGTTGATACACAGGGCGCGATTTTCCCCTTCGCAAGCGGACCAGCGGACCCAGGAGATTTGACAAGACTCTTTTTATCGGTTATATTAAGTTTACACAAACTTAATACAAGGAGGCACAAATGGCACAAATTCAGAGTGTTAAATTTCAGAGCCCCGACTATGGGGACATCTATACCGCCCAATTGAAAAAAAACGGCGATGGGTGGATCGGTTGGATAGAGGAGTATCCCAAGGTGAAATGCGAAGGACACACGAAAGCGGCATTGCTGCGCACCCTCGAAAACAAACTTTATGAAACTTTAGAAGCTGATTGGGAGGCATGGGATAGGCAGCTCGAAGAAGATGTGAAAGCCGGAAAACTTGATCAACTTGCTGAGGAAGCACTTGAGGATTTGCGGGCAGGTAGGTGCACAGATTTATAAAACACGCCGGGATTTTTGGACGTATTATCAAAATCTTCCATCCGAAATTCAACAAATCGCTGACGAGAAATTTGAGATGTTGAAGCGGGATACCACACATCCATCCTTGAATTTCAAGAAGGTCGGTAAATATTGGTCTGCACGAATCAGCCAGCAATATCGTGCTTTAGCACTTGAAGATGCAGGCGTTTTCGTCTGGGTATGGATCGGGAAACACGACGAGTACATGAAGCGTATTCAATAACTTGGTCAAAAGTAAAACGCTGTTATTGATAAAATTGCACGCGCCCATCATTTCTTTTGTTGGCGGGGTTTCAGTCTCGCCACGCCTAACCTTAATAGATACTATTTCCTAATTGCAAACTCAACACTTTCTTATATTGACTGCTAACTGACATACTCTCCGCCCTAAAGGGCGAAGGTTCTTTTGTTCCTTTTAGAAACATTCCGCGTGTTTAAGACGAGGGAACAGGGACTTCCAAGCGAAAGCCCAAGGGCGGTGTCATGCGGGAGGAACCCATTCCACCACTACGGGGTTGCCAAAGCAACCCAGATACTTTTGTATAAAAATTAGATTTTTTTTCGTATTATGCAAGCATTCCACACAAAAACGCGTCTTTAACGATCAAGGGTATCATGCCCTATTCAAGCGGTCTAATCTTTAGCATGTGTTACGAGTTGAAATACCGATTCTTGAGGATTTTGACGATAAGGCTGTTATTGTGGAGACACCAACGGTATTTTTTTTGAATAGGGCGGATGTTTACTGGATTTGATAATGCGTTTTATAGTCTGGAGATGCTATAATGTTAATTACCCTAATCCGGAAAGAGATGATGCATCACATTCTGAGTGCTCGGTTTATAGCATTGCTTCTGATGTGCGTGCTGCTCATCCCGCTCAACCTCCATATCAATTACCATCGTTATCTCCAACGCCAAGTGGACTACCAAGAGACTGTCAAAGACGAAAACAGTAAGGACCCGGCGGAGCAACCGTGGTTACAGAAACAGCGGACAGATCCGAATCTTGAAGTTTCCAAATTGATTCTTAAGCCGACCCCTTTAAGCGCGTTTGGGACAGGCTTAGAATCTGCCCTACCGAGTTATCTCGGTATGACGCGCAACGGCATACAGCGCGGGGAAGCGGCACTGTCTACCGCGCCAATCGCCTTTGTTTTGGGGCATCTCGACTTTGTGTTCGTTGTGAGTACCGTTTTTAGTCTGCTTGCACTCTTGTTTACGTTTGATGCCATTACAGGAGAAAAAGAAGCAGGGACCCTTCGGATAACCCTTGCGAACGCGCTGCCACGCGATATCCTTTTGTGGAGCAAACTCATCGGCGGATACCTCGTATTCATCGTTCCGTTCTTAGTCTCGTTAATCACCGGTTTACTTGTGCTCGTCTGGCAAGGCTTCCCATTGGCTGAGCCCGACATTTTTCCGCGCGTCCTCTATCTCATCGGCCTCTCACTGCTCTACATTGCGGTCTTTTTTGGACTTGGAGCGGTGGTCTCGATTTATTTCGATAGTTCCAAGACAGCGCTTATCGTTGCTTTTACTGTCTGGGTGTTCGTTGTCCTGATTTTACCTCGGGTTGGGTTTCTGGCGGCGCAAACCGTCGTACCGACTTCAACGGCGGAGAGTGTCTATAGGGAAAAGACAGCGCGGCGAGCAGAATTGCATGCCACGCTCGAAGCGGAAAGAACCAAAATTATGGGTAAAATGATACAGGAATCTAAGCAAGGGGAGGCAACGACCGGCTTCTTTAGATTAGATGAAGCGTTCGTCGCCGAAATGAATGAGCAGATGCGCCCTCTTGAGGCGGCGGCACGGTTAAAATACCGGGACCTCGCAACACAACTTGATAGGCGTTATGAACAAGAAAGAAAGCACCAAAATAAAATCGGCATAAACTTTTCTCGGATCACGCCTACATCATCCTTCATTTTTCTTGCAACGGATGCCACACAAACCGGTCAGGTGAGAAGAGATACCTACTTTCAAACGGGCAGTCGCTATTATGAGGTGCTGGATGCCGAAATGTTTAGCAAAATGTCAGACGCGGCTCTCATTGAAACAGAAGATATCCCGTCTCCACCGGCTCCGCCGCCGCTGGCGGAGTTGACTTTGGCAGAGATGTTCCAGCATGCTGCTTTGGATTTGCTATTGCTCTGCTTCTTCACAGGCGGGTTTACGAGTGTGGCGTTCCTGAAATTCTTCAGATCGGATATTTGAAAGGAGAACGTTATGGAAAAAGATGATGCACACCTCATTCACCGTATTTTAGCAGGCGACGATACAGCATTCACGACCTTAGTTGAAAAATACTATAGAAACGTTCACGCCCTCGCGTGGCGGAAGATTGGTGATTTTCATCACGCGGAAGAAATCACACAAGATACCTTCCTCCAAGTTTACAAAAAACTCTCAACGCTTAAAAACCGGGATCAGTTTGCCGGATGGCTCTACGTCATTGTTGACCGGCTTTGCATCGGTTGGTTGCGGAAGCAAAAACCGGCCGCGCAATCGCTGGAGGATACAGAAGCGGATCTAGTCGGAAAACTCTCTTATACACGCTATATATCGGAGCAGCACGAAACAGAAGCTGTTGAACGTCATTATGAAATGGTCAAAAATCTTTTGGAAAAACTTCCGGAGCACGAGCGTACCGTCGTGAAACTCCACTATCTCGATGAGATGACAGCCAAAGAGATTGGCGAACACTTAAATGTGCCCGTAAAGACGGTTCATAGTCGGCTCCATCGGGCACGAAAACGTTTACAAGCAGAAGGATTTCCCATGACAGAAGAAGATAGAGAGGTACTTAAACAGGCGGCTGAAGAATTAAGCCTTACCATAGAGAAAGAGATTCAGGCTGAACTTCAAGCGCAACTCGGGAAAAGTATTCCCAACACACAAATGAATAGGGATATACTTAAACAAGCGGCTGAAAAGATGATGGATGATATTAAGGAAAAAATATTGGCACAATTCCGAGCACAATTCGGAAAAGATTTCTAAAGCAAGAAGTCTTTTCAACTTCGATTTTCGGGCAACCCCCACAGGTTACAATTCATTAACATGTGTCCGAATTTTCTGGAATGCGTCTAATATGCGTTGCATGTCGTCTGTATCGCCTAAGAGCATGGCGTGGCTGAAACTACAGACCTCTTCTCGATAGACGCGCTCTGCGTTTGGACAGTTGAGCGTGCTGTAGTCAATTGCCTGGTCGCCGAGGTATTTGCGGGGTAAGCCTAACTGGTCGAACAACTCAGGGTTACCGAAGGGACCTTCGTTATAGATAGGTTCACCGTGTGCGCCGACCCCACACGAAACGCCTTCTGCTCGGAGTGCCTCCAAAAATCGGTTACGTGAGATGCCGCCGAATTCTTCAGAGACGAACCGGAAATCCCAATAGTAGAAACACCATCGCGTGACGCGTTCGTCGCGCGGAATCGGGTGGAGTCCGTGTATCGCTTCCATACCTTTGGAAAGGTAGGCGATGTTTCGTTCGCGTGTCTCGACCTGTTCTTCAAACCGTTCGAGTTGACACAATAGCAGCGTCGCTTGGAAATTGGTCATCCGCATATTCAGCTGTGCGAAACGACCTGCTTTTCCTGCGAGTTCTTCGTCATTTGTTATCACCATCCCACCTTCGCCACAAGTCAGCGTTTTGCCCATCTGGAAACTGAATGCGCCGAGATGTCCTATCGAGCCCATCCCTTTTCCACGCCACTGTGAACCGTGGGCGTGCGCGCAGTCTTCAATTACTTTGAGGCCGTGCTTCTCCGAAATCTCCATAATCGCGTCCATATCCGCAGGATAGCCGCCGTTGTGTACAGGAATGATCGCCCGTGTTCGCGGCGTAATCGCTTCTTCAATCGCGTCGGGTGCGATATTGTAGGTGAGCGGATCGATGTCAACAATCACCGGTACGGCGTTGACGCACACCACCGATGTACCCGTCGCCACAAATGTGAGCGCAGGCACAATAACCTCATCACCCGCGCTGACCCCTGCAGCCTTTAGCGCGCACTGCAATGCTACGGTGCCGTTTGCAAGGGGAATCCCGTATTTTGCGTCCTGAAACGCGGCGAATTTTTCACCGGCTTCATCGACTTTCTCGCGACGGTTCCATGCACCGCTTCGTAGCGTCTCTAAAAGTGCGTTCTCTTCGGTTTCATCGAAGATGGGCCAACTTTTACCCAATCCGCCTTTGACGATGGGTTCGCCGCCATTAATTGCTAACTTGGTTTCCATGTCCGCGTCCTCCTTTTTTGTCCTTATTTACTGGGCATCTTGTATATCTACCTCTAATACATACAGTCTCTGTTTACGAAGCCTCTGTAGCGGTGCTATATCCTCAATTGGGTTTTGACCGATCCATAATTGATGAAGCCCTGTCAATCCTTCGAGAGGTTTAATATCAGTAATTTGGTTCTGATTGAGCCATAATTGCCGAAGTTTTGTCAACCCTTCAAGAGGTTTAATATCACTGATTCTATTGTTTCTGAGGTTTAAACTCGGAAGTTTTATCATTCCCGCTAAGGGTTTTATATCGCTTATCTGATTATGACTGAGATTTAAGTAGGGCATGAATTGTGTCATTCCCACTAAGGGTTTTATGTCGCTTATCTGATTATTGCTGAGATTTAAGCCCATCCAGAGTTTTGTCATTCCCGCTAAGGGTTTTATGTCGCTTATCTGATTATTATTGAGACGTAGGTATTCGAGTTTTGTCATTCCCGCTAAAGGTTTTATATCGCTTATCTGATTATTGTCAATGTGTAAAAACTCAAGTTGAGTTAACCTAATCAGTGGGGTAATATCGCTAATTTGATTATCAGAAAGGGATATCGCAATCAACTGCGTCAAATCTGCCATAGGGCTAATGTCACTGATTTGATTACCTCGGAGGTGCAGGGATCTAAGACGGGATAAACGAGCGAGTGGTGTAATATCTACAATTTGATTCTTGTAAAGACTTAAGAATCTTAAATTTGTCGCTTTTTCGAGTCCTGTTAAGTTTGTGATACCTCTTGATGAAACACTCAGGGATTTTAATTTTTTCAAATTCTTGTCCGTGATAGGTGTGTTTGGAACTAAACCTAACGCCTCTTGCACAGCTGCGGCTAAGTTTGCATCGGGCATTTCTACCGGTTCCGGTGGCGAACAACTTATAAAAACAATGAAAAGCACAAAAAGCAGGCAAATATATTTCATAATACGATATCCCTTTTAATGTCTCGTTTATGGATCAATTTGAATATCAACATACAAATCTGGAATCTGCTCGCGAAGTTTGCGAATCGGTGTCATATCTTCAATGGGATTCTGGTTTATATGCAAATGTGTGAGATTTTTAAAGTTCTCAACAATACTGATATTGCTAATTGGGTTATGTTGAAGCCATAACACTTTAAGGCTCGTCAAGTTATTAAGTGGCGCGATGTCGCTAATCTGATTATCCGCGAGTATTAAGTACGTCAGTTGTGTCAAATTTGCGAGAGGTTCTACGTCGCTGATTTGATTCCGCATCAGTAATACTCCCTTAAGTGTTGTCATTCTGGCAAGTGGTGCAATATCATTGATTTGATTATTTTTTAGTAATAGGAACTCGAGCTTTGTCATCCCGGTAAGTGGCGCAATATCACTGATTTGATTGTTCTCAAGGGATAGGCGTTCCATCCGCTTTAGTTCACTGAGGGGTGTTATGTCGCTGATCTGATTATGCCCAAGTGTTAGATAGGTCAATCGCTTTAGTTCACTGAGAGGTTTTATGTCGCTGATCTGATTATACCCGAGTGCTAATATAGTCAATCCTGTCAACGCTGTGAGCGGCGTAATGTTAGTAATCTCATTGCCGCTAAGGCTTAATGTTTTAAGCTGCGTTAATTCGGCGATAGGGGTAATGTCCCTAATTTTATTTCTCTCAAGCAGTAAATCTGTGAGTTGGGGCATCTCAGAAAACGGTGTGGTATCCGTAATTTGACAGTTGTAAAGTGATAACTCAGTGAGTTGGGGCATTTCAGTGAGCGGTGTGATGTCGGCATTTTGACAGTTGTCGAGCCATAGTGCTGTAAGTTGCGGTAACCTCGTCAGTGGCGTAATGTCGCTGATTTGGTTTAGTTCAAGTTTTAGGTGTGAAAGATACGTCAATTTTTTTAGCACGGCAAAAAGCTGGGTCGTATCGCTGATTTGATTCTGTTGAAGTTCAAGGTGTGTAATCTGTTTTAACCCCGTGAGCGGTGTGATGTCCTTGATCTGGTTTTGCTCAAGTTCAAGGTGTGTGAGCTGTTTTAACCCTGCGATGGGTGTAATGTCCTCTATTTTGTTGTTGGAAAGGATTAACCTATCAAGTTCAGTCAGAACAGCGAGGGGCGAGATGTCTCTAATTTCGTTTTTCTCAAGCCATAAAGTCCTTAAATTTACTGCTTTTTCCAAGCCGTTCAGTTTTTTTATCCCTCTACCCACAGCTCCCAGGAATCCTAACGCTCTCAGGTCTTTTTCTAAAATAGGTGCGTTAGGGGCTAAATCGAGTTGTTCTCGCACGGCAGCGGCTAAGTTCTTATCAGGTATTATTTCCGGTTTTACAATTGAACAACTGAGAAAAACAGTAAGAATCAGGGAAAGAAGGCAAAAATGTTTCATAGCATTGGATCCTATTGGTTGTGGAGCATAGTGTCCACTAAATCAGGTTGGAACTTTAAGCGGCAATTTGTTTGACGTTGATTCGATTATAGCATCTTGTGTGAAAAAATGTCAACAGCGTCTGAAGGTTTGACGAACAATAAATGGCTTCCTACTACAAACCAGTGGCAGATTTAATCAGAATCTGTTATAGTAATTTTCAGAAGTCTGGAAAGGCATGTAGCTTATGGAAGTGATGAACCAAACACTCACAGCGATAGAAGGTATTACAGTCGGACATGCTACCGATGCAACGGCTCGAACTGGGTGTACCGTTGTCCTCTGTCCAGCGGGTGCAACAGCAGGTGTCGATGTGCGCGGTGCTGCGCCGGGAACGCGCGAGACAGAAGCACTCCGTCCCGGACGCTTGGTCCAAAAGGCACACGCCGTGCTACTGACCGGCGGCAGTGCCTTCGGATTAGATGCCGCGAGCGGTGTCGTCCAATACCTCGAAGAGCAGAACATCGGTTTTCCTGCGGGTCCCGTCCGCGTGCCGGTTGTTCCCGCGGCTGTCATTTTCGATCTGGGGGTCGGCGATGCGAAAGTCCGTCCTGACCGTGAGATGGGGTATCAGGCATGTCTGAACGCCACAGATGAACCTGTCGTAGTGGGTGCTGTCGGTGCAGGCACAGGTGCCACGGTTGGCAAGGCTCCGGGTGTTACGCCTTCTCAAGGCGGTGTCGGTTCGGCGTGTAAACGTCTCGATTCAGGTTTGATCGTCGCTGCGATTACGGTTGTCAATGCCTTGGGGAACGTTGTACACCCAGAAACAGGTGAGATTCTCGCGGGTGGAAAAGAAGACGGCGATTTCGTGGACATCACAGAACGGCTCTTAGATGCGAATTTGGTTCCGGGGACAAACACGACGATCGGTGTTGTTGCGACAAACGCTGCGCTCTCGCCTGCTGAAACGACACGCGTTGCGGAGATGGCACACGACGGGATGGCACGCGCGATTCGACCCTCACATACGATGTTCGACGGCGATACGCTTTTCACCCTTGCAACAGGGGTACATACCGGAAGCAGTATAAATACTGTTGGTATTCTTGCGGCAGAAGTTGTTGCGGCGGCGATTGTTAACGCTGTAACCCGCTAAGTCATTGAGAGAAAAGTAAGAAAATAAAGTCAATTTTTTGGAAGTTACTACTACACATTTAAATATTATGTTGTGCATACTAATTATGTTGTGCATACTAAAGGTAAGGGGTCATGTCCCACAAATAAATGATGCCGTCAAATCCGCCGCTCGCAAGCAGACGACCATCAGGTGAAAAGGCAAGAGATTCAACATCGCTTTTATGCCCTGACAACGCAACGATAAGCTCCCGAGTTTCTACATCCCAGACCTGAATCCGTTGCTCCGGCCACGTTCCGCCGATAACGAGTCGGCTGCCGTCGGGTGAAAACGCAAAGGACTCAAAACTAACCGTATCAAGTGTAGTCATGGGTTGCCACGTTTTTGTACACCACAAGGTAATAGTTTTGTTGTTTGCACCTGTCGCAAGGCACTTTCCATCCGGTGAAAACGCGGTTCCTAAGACCATCCCTGAAGTTTCAAGTGTCGCGATATTTTCCCCTGTAGCAACTTCCCACACCCTTGCAGTTCTGTCAACAGGACTATCGCCATCAGAAAAATAGGAAGTTCTGCCATCTGCATTTTTTTGCATTTCCCAGTTGTCCCCACCGCTGCTGACCAAGAGGGTTCCATCAGGTGAGAACGCGAGAGATAGGATGCGCCCTATATGCCCCGATAGGGTTTGAAAGCATCGCTGTGTCTCTACATGCCAAAGTTTGACGGTTTTATCCCTGCCACCTGTTGCTAACAACTTGCCATTCGGTGACATCTCAGTGGTATCAACCTGCGCGCCATGCGTGAAACTGGCGCGCTTTTCTTCATGATGAGTTGTTATCAGGTGTCCGCTATCGGTTCCCCCCGCATTTCTGATGGAATGTCGATCCCGAATTCGTTCAACACCGTCGGCGCAATGTCGTATATGCTTTTAGTTGGGACGTTTCCTATCTGTCGCGATGCACGTTTGAGAATGAAAACGCCGTTCTCTGCATGGTTGCAATCGTCGGGTCCGGTGTCGTTTTCGTAGGTGTAGATGCTGTTGTACCCGACGCTTCCCACTGACCGCCAAAAGAGATTCCCGAAATACACGATCAGATCGGGCGCGATATTTCGGCATTCTCGGTAGACCGCTTCCGGTTTGAACACCTGTGTGCCGATGTTATTGCCGTCCTCGTCCACGATGGCTTCGAGCTGCGCCTTCAATTCGTCACGGATCGGTTCATAATCCGCTGCTTTAACACTCCCGTCGGGTTCTCTACCGTCAACGTTTATAAAGATGCGTCCGTAATACCCGCCTTCACCCCACGCCTTCGTTTTCTTCCAATCGATCAGATCCGGTGTCCATCGTGTGATTTCTTGCGGTTCGGATTTAAGCGTCAAGTAGCCGTGCTTTTGGAGCCACTCATTGACGCAGATGCCGCCGTCCATCCGTTTCGCGCCGTGGTCTGAAACGATGATAACTGTGGTGTCTTCATCAACGCACGCTAACATCTCTCCGAGTTCCGCATCGAGTACACGATAATAGTTCCGCATCGTCTCCGAGAACGGCGAATCCGGTTCATATTTCCGGTGCGTTTTATCCCAAAACCGCCAAAAGGCGTGATGGAGTCGGTCGGAACCCATTTCAACCATCGTAAAGAGGTCCCAATCCTTTGTTTTAAGCAGATGGCGTGCGAGTTTGAAACGTTCAGTCGTCATCTTGAGGAGTTGCTGTTCCAACTCGGCGCGCCGGTCCGTCCGGAAGTTCGGGATGTCAATCATGTAGTCGCTTGCGACCTGCATGATTTCGCGCGAGAGTCGTCTCGGGAACGTCCACTGTGGATTACGGTCAGGCGTGAGGAAGCTGGTAACCATCCAGCCCGGAAACGGTTTCGCAGGATAGGTGAGCGGCACGCCGAGTACGACCGACTTCTTCTCTGCTTGCCCTAAGAGGTCCCAGAGCGTTGGCACTTGGACGGTGTGTGCATTGGCGATTGTCAAGGCATCGTACGAATAGTCTTTGCGATTGCGAAAGCCGTAGATGCCGAGTTCACCGGGATCGCGACCCGTCATCATGCACATCCATGCAGGTACAGTGATAGGCGGAATCGTGCTTTCCAATTCACCGTAGATACCTTCTGCCATTAAGCGATGTGTATTGGGCATATCGTCTCTGAATGCGTCAAAGACAAGTTCCGGGGCGGCGCAATCCCAACCGATAATGAGGACTCGCTTTTTCATCAAAGAAACCCCCTAAATCCCCCTTAATCAGGGGGACTTGCAAGACACATTTCCCATTTATGAAAAAACTCTATAAATCACGGCTTGTGATCGGTATTAACAGGCGGTTCGTCGTTTTCAAGGAAGCGTTCAATCGTGTTTCGCGTTGCCGGGCGCGTACGGAAATCGGCAACCCACGGTTCACGGAAGTACGCCTGCTTTTCACGCGGTAAAGCGGACAGCACGGCAGGCGGAATCCGTAGCCGGTGCCAATGTGTCGCAAGATGCGCATACGCGTTTAGCACTGCCACACGCGGGGTCTCCCGCTGCCAAATCGGACCCGCGTGACACAGGTTTTCCGTGAAGAAGATCGCACTGCCAGCGGGGCATTCGTAGTTCATCAGGAACGGACTCCGTTTCCCCTCCTCTAACGACATGTGATCTGGGTGCATCGGGAAATTGGATTTGTGACTGCCGGCGATGAAATGCGTCGCCCCATCGTTTTTGGAAATATCTGTCAGTTCAAAAACGACGCGCACCATTCCGGCATGGATCTGTCCGTTGTTGACGCGATACCCGAAGATCGGGTCTGCCTGCCTCGGGCCGCCGCCGTGGAGTTCACCGTGCCTACGTCCTTTTTCACGCCAGACAGAGAAACAACTCTCTAACCGGACCTCAGGGCCGATGATTTCGTGTAAAACCTCAAGGACTTTCGGGTGATCAATCAGGACACTCGCGGGACCGCCGGGTACGGCGCGGTGTTCCGGCGGCAAGGATTCTTTGTCGTGGTGTATCTTGTCAATCTGATCAACGATTGCGTCTATTTCGTCGCGTTCGAGGATCGCCGGACGCACGAGGAATCCGCTTAAGTCAAATCGAAATTTTTCTTCGTCAGTCATGGGTTGGTATCTCCTTGTTGCTTTCGTGGAATAACGATTAGCCGTCAGTAAATATCGCGAGCACAGCTCGCTCCTACAAAAGAGGGTGCCGTGTACCGCAGTAGAATTATGCCCAACGGGGTTTTCCGCCACCGAACCGCTGCTCACTGATGTTCCAGAGTTCCGATAGACCGAGTTGTCGGATGTGTTCAATTCCGGGTAGGAATGGATCGTTGACTCGGTTTAGCCATTCTTGAAGTTCCGTCTCTAATTCTGCGCGAAGTGCCTGTGAATCTGCATCGTCTATGAGATTGTTCAATTGATACGGATCGTTGTCGTTATCGTAAAGGAGCCAACCTTCACCGTCGAAATGGCGTGCATAAGTGTGGCGATGCGTTCGGACACCACGCCACTCACGGATACCGAAATGGAAACCTTCACTGCCGTGTAACGGTACACCAAGAAAGACAGATTGCGGCTCATCAATTGCCTTGCCGAGCATCGCATCTGAAAGGTCTATACCTTCGACACCGTCCGGAATCGGTAGGTCGCATAAGGAGAGCATAGACGGCATAAAATCGACGAGGCTTAGCAACGTATCGCGCGTAACGCCGGCCGGTATCCTACGGGGCCAGCGGATCATGAACGGGATACGGCTCGATTCTTCCCACGGACGCTCTTTTCGGACATGACCGTGGCTGCCGAGCATATCGCCGTGGTCGGATGTGTAGACGAGGATCGTGTCGTCAGCGATACCGAGTTCGTCAAGCGCAGCCATCAAGCGTCCGAGGTTCTCGTCTAAAGCCGTGATGTGCGCGTAGTAACCGGAGAGGTCTTTCCGGGTCGCCGGTGTATCTACGGCGTTCGGACGCAACTGAATTTCCTCTGGTGGATACATCTCCTTGTAACGTTCCGGTACATGTTCATAAGGATTGTGCGGCGGTCCCCAACTCATATAGAGACAGAAAGGTTCATCAACGTGATCTCGACAGTATTGAATTGCTTGATCGGTTTGGAAGTCCGGTTCGTAACCTTCGATTTGCTTCTGGTTTCCATCGGAATCGTGGTACGGCGCGTTGAAATAGTTATGATGGCAGTTCCATCCGACCCAATGGTCAAACCCGAAACGCATCTCATGTGTGATGAACTTATCTCTCGGCATACCGCCGAGGTGCCATTTACCGATGTAGCCGGTCTCGTAGCCGTCCGCTTTGAAAACTTCCGCTACACCTGTTTCGGACAACGGAAGCGGTAGATCGTTGGATACAGCCTTATGGTTCAACGGGTATTTGCCTGTCATCAGGCATCCCCGGGCAGGCACACAGATCGGGACATTCGTGAAGGTGTTCGGAAAAAACATCCCTTCTTGTGCAAGTTGATCCATGAACGGTGTTTGTACGTGCGGGTTACCTGCGCAACCGACATCGCATTGGCGGTGCTGGTCGCCGAAAACAAAAATTAGATTGGGTCTACGGTTGGTCTCCATTGTCTCTCCTTACTGCATCCACGTATAAATCTGACGGAGTGCTCCCTCGCTTCGGGTCCACAACGTCCGCTTCAGCGGTGAAACGACTTTTGTGTAACTGGCGAAATCTGTCCGAGTCGCACGGTACTGCTCTTTATGTGCGATGAGTCCGGTGTTCTCCGGTGGTGATGCCCCGAAATCCACCCACTGGTATCCTTCACGACACGCCGCTGTGATAATGTGGTGAAAGATGGCGTTGTTCGGACGGTATTTCAAGAACGCTGGTACAGATGCCTCACACCACAGGGTTACCGTCTGATTGAAAAGCAGATAGAGGAGTCCTGCGATGATCGTCCCTTTATGTGTTGCGATGGCGAGTTTCGCTATTTTTCGTTGTAAGAGCGTCTGCATGAGGGATCGCGGTTTCGGTGTGCCGCCTAACCGTTTTACCGTCATCAGATACATGTCATAGAACACAGACAACGCCTCTTCGTTGTCGGTATCCCTAACTTCGACACCCGATTTTTCTGCTTTCCGTACCGCGCCTCGCACCCGTTTGTTATAGGCGTGCCAAAGTACATCAACGTCTCCATCGGTTTTCAAGAGATGCGTAAAATGATCGGTTCGCTCGTATCCCATTTCGGTGAAACAATCGCCGTAGGTCGTCGTATGTTCTGGTGTCAGCGTCCAGCGAATTTCGCACCACCCGTTCTCCGCTGCTGCGGTTTCGATAGATGTTATGAGTGCTTCGCGGTTTCCCCTCACATTCTCTATCAGGTGTATGCCGCCGAACAGATTCCACGGCATAGAGTGCCACAAACGGATGCCCGGGATCGGCTGAAACACGAAGGCAGGCAGCCCACCTACAACCGCGTCTTGCTGCTTGATGAGCCTATAGACCGGGGTGAGTTGTCTGAACGCACCTGCTAAAGCGTCCCGCCACGCAAGGCTTTGGAAAGCGGATGTGTCTGGACAACGTTGAATGACGGCATCCCACTGTTCCTGATTCTGAGAGGTAAGAGGTTCTACTGTATACACAGGCAGATATGCGGTTAGACAACGAGTGCAGCAAAGAGCGCCTTGATGTAGCCCACGGAGTAGGCTAATCCGACGTTGCCTTCCAATCTCGGAATGTGGTCGGCGTTAATACAGCCATCGAATCCGACTTTTTGGAGCTCCTTGACGACTTTAAAGACGTTCATATCACCGTCGTCGAGGAGTACCTCTTCAAACGCACCCGCTGTCGCGAGACTGCCGCGCACGTTACGCAGATGAACCATAAAGATGCGTCCTTTGCGTCCGTAGTTATTGATTTCGTCGAGAACGATGGTGCTGCCACCGGCTTCAGCACGCGTGCCACAGCAGTAGAGGTAACCGACGTTCTTGCTCGGAAATGCATCGATGACGCGATGGAAACCGAGGCTACCGAGTGGCGTATCTGGGTTCGGAACATCTGACGGATGGATAGCGAGTTTGATGTCGCATTCATCGGCGATAGGGACAAGTGCACCATACACCTCGGTGAAACGTTTCCACCATTCGTCGAGTGCCTCCATCGTCGGCGTGTCCGGCGGGTTCTTGGTCGCGGCACGGCTCTCACCGCGTGAGGTATAACCGCCTCTATGAACGGAAGAATAACGCGTCATGAGGTAATCAAACGTATCGCCCCAGAACCGTTGACGTGCGATCGGGACACCGGCTTCTGCGAAAACACGGAGCGCATCGCACGTGTTCTCCAATTCCTTTTCACCGTCGGCGTGTCCGGTCATGAACTTCTCTGTGATATTCGGGAGTGTTACACGGTTGATGTCGAGGCCCCAAGAACGGATGCGTTTCTTAATTTTCAGCAGTTCGTCCAAGTCGGGATACCCCTGCTCACTAACGCCGGGGAAAGCACCGCCGTTCCCGAAGTCGATGCAGTCGGCACCGAGTTGTGTGACCTGTTTAAGGTAGCTATCTGATAGTCCGCCATCCCAGACTGAAATCTTCATATTTTAATTTTCCTTGCGGTTCGTTTAGGTGGTTTTGACGCTTGAAGTCCCTTTCCGTAGATCTTAAGAAACACCCAAGCAAAAACCCCTCCATTACATTACGGGCTACGGTTGCTCAATATTTTTCACTATAAGTGTCAATTTTAGAAAAATAACCGTCGCAGACCCAGACCCGGTAGGTTCGGTTTCCTAACCGAACCGGATCTTAGATACAACTTTTCAGACATCAAAAACCTCTTGAGTTCCGTAGGAACGCTATGTTTATAGAAAAACTCTCTAAACCAAGATTGTGCTATAATACAATCTTACTGAAAGGAGCATCCGATGGCGAAACGTAAACGAAGAAGATTCACACCCGAGTTTAAAGCAGAGGTCGTTTTGGAGGCACTCCGCGGGGATAGTTCACAAGCGGAACTCTGTCGCCGACACAACCTCAGCGATGACCAGCTCTCGAAGTGGAAGCAGCAAGCCGTTGAACATTTAGCCACTGCGTGGACCTCAACGGATAAACACGCCAACGAGACGACCGAGCGGATCGCACACCTCGAACAGCTCGTTGGACGGTTGACGCTGGCGTTGGAAATCCAAAAAAAAGCATCAACCTTGTTGAGTTGAATCCATCTACACAACGCTACATCGTTGAGACGTTGCGAACGGAGTTTTCAGTGCGACAGATTTGTGAGGCACTCGGTATCAACAAGAGCACGCTCTATTATCAATCGAAAACCGATCCGTCTGAAGACGTCCTGCGAGAGGAGATAGAGCGGTTAGCTGCACGCTATCCGACGTATGGATATAGGCGTATCACAAAGTTGCTACTGCGTATGGGATACACCGTTGGGTTTAGACGCGTGGCTCGCTTGATGAAAGCAGCGAACCTCTCGGTATCCGTCAAACGTATCTGTCAAACGACGACCTCCCTTGAGGATATGCACCCATGGGTGAATCGCCTCAAAGACCTTGAGGTCTCTCGATGCGATCAGGTCTGGGTCGGCGATATTACCTACGTTCGACTCAAGGCACACTTCGTCTATGTGAGTCTGCTCATGGATGTCTTCACTCGCAAGATCAGAGGGTGGCAGGTGAGTCAACACCTCACCCAACCTCTGACCTTGAGACCGTTGGAGCAAGCATTACGCCAAAGCGTTCCAGAGATCCATCACTCGGATCAAGGCGTGCAGTATCTTTCAAATATCTATCTCTCGACGCTCGCCGAGCATGGCGTTGAGATCTCGGTTGCCCGTCGCGGATGTCCTTGGGAGAACGGGTATGCTGAGCGACTCATCCGCACACTCAAGGAGGAAGAAGTTTACCTCAATGACTATGAGGACATTCACGAAGTGAGAGTCCGCATTGGGCATTTTATTGAACAGGTGTATCACCAGAAACGCCCCCATTCGGCGTTAGGGTATTTGACACCTATGGAATTTGAACAGCAAAAATTGGCTTAACTTTGCTAAATTATGGTCTAAATAAACGTTGGCACTTCACATGTCTATAAGAACGCCTACAAAATGCTACGAAAAATCCCTAAATTGACACCTATGGTGTGCTTCTTATGTAGCATAGGCTGTTAGCCTGTGTGCCTTTTTCGTAGCATAGGCTGTTAGCCTGTGTGCCTTTTTCGTAGCATAGGCTGTTAGCCTGTGTGCCTTTTTCGTAGCATAGGCTGTTAGCCTGTGTGCCTTTTTCGTAGCA
>JAJDXV010000120.1 GCA_022823085.1 Candidatus Poribacteria bacterium | reverse complement strand
CCATTCAATTGTACCTATTCACTTTATATATATGGATACGTCTTCCTCTGTAGGAGCGAGCTGCGCTCGCGATCTTTCCTAAGAACGGGCACATATGTAAAGCAAAACCATGATCCAAATCGTACAATTGAATACCCCTGTCCTGAGATGTTGTCGCAAATCGTATAAACTGTTACAATAGTTAGGTCCATAGAGTTTCCCTTTTGTTTTTTCTAAAAATACTATATAGGAATTCCCATAGTTTGACAAGTGAAAACTTGGAGTATTAACACCCTGTGAATTATACACTGCCTGCTGAACCCAACAGGCATAACAACCGGTTATTCCTTTGGGAGCTTGTGTTTTTCTCTCCACTGTGGGTACGCATCTACAATGAGCTTGGCGGGCCATCCCCCGTAGTAGGCGTATCCGGTGCGACGTTCCTGAGTGATCTCAGAAAACGCATAGCGGACCACTGAATCGCGGTCGAGAAAGATTGGACGGTTACTGCCGAGTTCGTAGAAACGTGCCCAGAGCGGTCCCGCGTCCGGATCCGCCACGACCCGCCTATCGTCCTGTCCTTCTGCGTTGGTGAACTTCTCAAGACGTATACCGTGGATAGGGACACTCCTGAACCACTCGACGGCCCCTTCAACAGCAGCGATAATCTCTGGTGTGGGTTCTTCGATTGACATGAGGAATCGTACGACACCGACGCTTTCGGCACCAGAGAGCGACGGCGGCTCATAAGCCCGTGCCCACGCAGGTTCAAGCGTTTTTTCGTCATGCTGCGCGCACCAAGCTGTGAGGTTGCCATTCTGCTTGATTTGCGTCCGCAGGATGCAGTCGATGCCCTTGGCGACAGCAGCTTCAGCCCTCACGCGGTCCTCCGTTTTCAGGAACCGATAGTCGGAAGATTCAGCGACATCTCGGAGAAGTTCGAGAATACCGACCATAGCATTGTCATTGAACGTTATATAACGATTGTAACTTTTGCTTAGCGGATAATACTGGGGCCACCCGCCATTCGGGTATTGCGCTTCAAGGATATGAGAAATCCCCTTGAGAAACGCCTGTTCGTAGCGTGGCTCGTTTGTCGCACGAAACGCACGGGCAAGAAACCGGAGTTCGCCAGTCGTCGCACTGTTGTCGAACGTTCCGCGCAGATCCTCACTTTTACCATCAAACGGCTCAGATGCTGTGTCTCTATTCTTGGGCCAATCGCCGTGCGGGGTCTGCCAAGTAAGGACATTATCGGCAATACGGCGACCTTCCTCGCTCTGGAACCATTCAACGGATTGTTTCGCGTATTCGGACGGAACAGCCGCCTCGGAAGTTGATAAAAACAGAAGAAGCAAGACATAGAGAGTCGTAAACCGTAGTGTCAACACAGGTAATTTCTGAGGGTTCATCATCGTATCTCCTTTTGAAACAATATTATTCGGACTCCGGAATCGGCAAAATATCGCGTTCAATCTCGTGAACCTTGTCTGGGAAAGTCTCACCGCGAATCCACATGACAGGTTGTCTTCTTTTGCCGTTCATTGCAGCAGGATGTGCCCATTCCGCTTTCGCGCTCAGGTAATGAGAAACATAACAACGTCGAAACCGTAAGCTATGATTATCCGTACTTTTATGCAGGAGGTGACTATGGAACCAGATGACTGCCCCGGGAGGCACTTCTACTGCGAAACCATCTTCGTCGCGAACACCGCGTGCCAGTTTGAACTCCTGTTGCTGTGAGCCTTCGAGGTCGTCGTGCTGCAAAATATCCCATTTATGACTGCCGGGGATAACGTAGAGACAACCGTTTCCGCGATCTGCTGCGTCAATCGCTGTCCATGTTCCAACAGTCGTTTCGGTATTAAACCGATTGCGGAAGTAGAACTTGTCCTGATGCCACGGGAAACCGAGACCGATCTTAGGTGCCTTCCAAATGAATAGATTGTTGATACCGAGGATGTCTGGACCAAGGATGTCAACGAGCGGATCGGTGAGACGCGGATCGCGTACACGGGAAAGGAATTCTGGGCAGTAACAACTCGGATGATGGATTTTGTGCATCGCGTGGATGCCTTGTTCTTCTATTTTTCCGTCTCTAACAAGCGCATTTTGATCAATATGCGCAGCAGGAAACGGACGTTTGCCATCAACAATAGCCTCGGCGACCTGACGAAGCGCGTCGTTCTCTTCAGGTGAGAATACGTCTAAGCGGACAAGGTAGCCGTTCTCGTTCCAGTGTACCAACTCGTCCGGACTCAGGCCAAAACGCCGTTCTTGGGGGACTGATTCTGTCTTCATTGTAATCTCCTGTTGTTTTTAAAGCATCAACTTATTTTTTTGTTTTACGATACGTTATATTTCATCATAGTTTGTGAAGGGTGAAAACTTTCCGAATTGTTGTAAACATAATAGCATGTTGGGCGAAAAAGTCAAGGAAAATCAGGTGGCACCCTAATTGTCTTAATGTGAGTGTTGTTGATATCCCCTTATCGTGAGAATTTTAGTTCTTTCAATGCCGGTGCCTCACACTGCTAACGCTGCGCAAGAGATTGCCCAGCATAAGTGGAAAGAACGAAAAAAATGAAAAACTTAACCTCAATCCTTTATGGATTAATCCTTTGCGGATTGCTCATTTTTGTTATAAAACTCAGTACGCCTGACGAACCAGAAGGCATGGTGTTGATCCCAGCGGGTGATGGCGTTGACGCGTTCTACATGGACATATATGAAGTCACCAACGCACAATTTAAGAGGTTTATAGATGAAAATCCGCAGTGGCGAAAAAGCAGAGCCTTAACCGCAATCGTAGATGACAATTACCTATCGGGTTGGAATGGTAATATGTATCCGAACAGGAAAGCGGATCATCCGGTCGTGAACGTCAGTTGGTTCGCCGCTAAAGCCTACGCGGAATGGATCGGCAAAGAACTGCCGACAGAGGCGCAGTGGGAAAGAGCGGCCCGCGGCACATTGGCGTGCAAAGAATACCCATGGGGCGATGCAGATCCTCACAATAGAGCCAACTATGATCGCTACACAGCCGGAACAAACTTCAGAGACCCACCGACAAAAAAAGTCGGGAGCTATGCACCGAATACATACGGTTTATATGACATGGCGGGGAACGTTGAAGAGTGGTGTTTAGAAAGGTTAGACGTTAACGATATTCACGGGAGATACCATAGAATGCGCGGCGGTTCATGGTTTAGCGATGCCAAGGACATCCAGATCGAAGCGAGAAGTCAACATCCAGTAGATGCTGGAATCGGAACGCTCGGTTTTCGTTGCGTCTTACCACAAATAGAGACAAAGACGACAAAGGTCGCAACTGATATGGCAACTCGGCTTTATGAGAACATGCGAAACCAATTTGACAGTGCAATCTTCAGCGTAACAGAGGGTTTTACGCCATACGCCAGTCTTGAGGCTAAATTCGCTAAGATCGTGATGCATAATACGGGATATCCGCGGACATTTGAGAAAGAACTTATCAGTGTACTCCGCGAGGTGCTACCTGACCGAATTGCAGATATTCAGGACGAAGAATCCGATATCTATCGAGACGTAATTCTTCGGTTGTGGAGACACTATCTTGAGGTCCACTTTCAACATAGCAGCGAAAGTGAATTTGGAAAACTGCGTATCTTCAAGGAGTGTCTGAAAAAGAATGTAGATAACATTTTTCAGAAATAACCGATCCGAAGTACTACAGATTCAATTTTGGAAAATATGCGAAGTGTGTTAGAATAGCGTACTTGTTCAACGTAACCGCCTAACACGGAGGAATCACAATGAGCACGAATGAACCACAAGTGAAGGAAACCTATCGCGCGACTGCATTCGCAGATTTCAAACCTGAACTTTCGGCTCCGGGTGCCACACCTGAAAGATTGGAATACCTGAAGGAGCACGGTTTTGTTATTATCAACGACTTCGTTGATAACCCTTGGATACCTATTCTTCGAGAAGCCGGACGACGTGTTACCGAGGCGTGTGCCCCGGAAAACATCTACGACGTAATTGATTGCTCGAAAGGCTACGTCCATCGCGCGGCACACGATGAGCCGTGGGCAATCCGAGGACTCATCCATCCCGCGTTCGATGAACCGAGTTTCGCCGAATTCCACGGTTCCTCGGATTTTCTTGATTTCGTCGCTTCTTGGTGCCACGGACTTCAACCTGAGGACATGACGTTCAGTGGTATGCTGCTATGGGCAAACCCACGGAAACAGGAGAACGGACCCAGTTGGCACAGAGATGTAACGTGGTGGGGGAGTGGCGAAAGTTACTTCTCACAGCGGGACAACCGCGGGAACACCCCGGAAGACTATTCCGAAGAGGTCGAACGCACCCGTTGGAAAGAGATTCAAGAGAGCAACGAGAAGCGAATCACACAGCGGAACGGCGTGAGCATGTTTTTGGCACTTACAGATGACGAATGCCATGAACTCATTCCGGGCAGCCACCACCGATGGCGCACCCCTTTTGAGCACGATGTGCTACTTCCACAGGCAATGAAGGATCAAGGCGTACCGCATACGCCGAGTTGGAACAAAAAGGACCCGTTACCGGATCAGGTCGCTATTCGGCTCAAACCGGGAGAGGCACTCATCCGTAATGGCAACAACATCCACACAGGGCACACCGTGCCTGAACGCGAGCGGAACACTCTGTCGATCGGTTGGTCGAAATGGTCGGGTGAATTCACCGGTGAACCCTCAGTCTCCGACGCACGAAGCGCATGGCAACTTGACCCTGCCGTCCGAGAAGCTTTACCACACGGATGGATGCAAACAGCCTGGGACCGATGGGCAGAAAGACACAAACTCGGAGATACGCTTGAAGACCGATACGCCGGTTTCGATGTCAGACAGATCAAATCCGGCAAAGTCGCGGGGTGGCGCACTGAATTGGAACGTCAAGCCGCAGCAGCAGGCGACGCTTGGGAAGCCTTCCAAACTGTCACTTAACACCGCAACTCGGTGGATTCTTCAGTTCGACAAGCGGTCAAATCCGCGCTGTAAACGGCATCGGACGACATTCCGCCGAAAGTAGTATCCGAATAGGCGTGGAGAGCACCAGTTCTCCACGTCTATTCTGAAATCGATTCCTAAAAAGAAAAAATTCCCCAATTTTTCACTTGACTTTGCCTTTCGGGTGTGGCATCATTTTAATTTAGACGTTTCTCCTGCTCAAAACACAAATCAACTGAGGCATCACAATTAGACAGCATCCGACCACACTGCCTAAAAAATTAACATACTTCCACATTCAAGTATCCGCGTAATACTACGGAGACCTATTGCAATGACAGGATTTGATGGATACAACACCGATGGATTTTATGACGAGATGTTCGCGCCAGACGGGAATCCACGTCCCGCCGCTCAGATGTTAGCTGAGCGGATCGATAGTTTCTCGGAAGGCGAACTGACGCGCCGCCAAATTGCCGCTGAATACGCGTTGCTCCGAATGGGCATCACGTTCAACGTCTACGCGGACGAGCAGGGCGTCGAAAAGATTTTTCCGTTCGATCTTATTCCGCGAATTATTGATGCGGATGAATGGAACTGGATAGAACGCGGACTCAAACAGCGTATCCACGCGTTGAACCTATTCATCAACGACGTTTATCACGATCAGAAGATCCTAAAAGACGGTGTCGTTCCAGCGGATGTTGTGCTCTCATCAGAACGCTATCTACAGCAGTGTGTCGGCTTGAATCCGCCGCGCGGTATCTGGTGCCACATCACCGGTACAGATTTGGTTCGAGACGGCGATGGACAGGTATACGTGTTAGAAGATAACCTCGGTTGCCCGTCCGGGGTCTCCTACGTCGTAGAAAACCGGCAGGTCATGAAACGGACGTTCCCGCAGCTTTTTGGGATGTCCCAGATCCAACCGGTTGAAGATTATCCGAGCAATCTGCTGAATACGCTCCGCTACCTCGCAACAGATAGAGTGGCTTCCCCCGCCGTCGCTGTCCTTACCCCAGGAATTTACAATTCCGCCTACTTCGAGCACTCCTTTCTCGCACAACAGATGGGTGTCGAATTGGTTGAGGGACGTGATCTTGTGGTGATGGACGGGTTCGTTCACGCACGGACGACGAAAGGCTTTGAACGTATTGATGTCCTCTACCGCCGAATTAACGACGATTTCCTTGATCCGAAAGCGTTTAAATCAGAATCAATGCTCGGTGTTCCAGGGCTAATGGAGGTGTACAAAGCAGGACGTATCGCACTTGTCAATGCCCCCGGCACCTGTGTCGCTGACGACAAAGTTGTCTGCGCGTTTGTACCGCAGATTATCAAGTACTACCTCGGCGAGGATATTATCGTTCCGAACGTTCCGACCTATATGTGTTGGGAAGATGCAGATCGAAAATACGTTCTTGAGCATCTTGACGAACTTGTTGTCAAAGAAGCGAACCAATCCGGTGGCTATGGGATGCTAATCGGCCCACATTCGACACAAGCAGAACAGGAAGAGTTTGCTCGCCGAATTAAAGACAACCCGCGCAACTACATCGCACAACCGACGCTCTCGCTCTCACGGGTCCCGGTGCTTATCGACGACCACCTTGAAGGACGACACGTTGATCTCCGTCCGTTCATCCTTTATGACGAAGATATTTACGTCCTTCCAGGTGGGTTAACACGAGTCGCGCTCAAAAAGGGTTCACTTGTCGTCAACTCCTCACAAGGTGGCGGTAGCAAGGATACATGGGTCTTATCGGGTTCAGTTACCAGTAACCAGTAACCAGTAACCAGTTAAGAGGTGTGCGGGTAACACAGTATTTCTTTTCTGGTAACTGGTAACTGGTAACTGGTAACTTGAAAAGCAAGGAAAATTAAAATATGTTGAGTCGTGTTGCTGAATCAATCTATTGGATGAGCCGCTACATTGAACGCGCCGAAAACGTCGCCCGTTTTGTCGATGTCAATTTGCATCTTATTCTTGATACACCTGTCGGCATGCAGGCACAGTGGAAACCGTTAGTTGCAACAACAGGCGATGATAAGGTATTTGCCGAACGCTACGGCGAGGCATCTCGTGAAGCGGTGATCAAGTTCCTAACATTTGATACCGAAAACCCGAACTCAATTGTCTCTTGCCTTCGGGCTGCCCGTGAAAACGCCAGGTCCATACGAGAAAACATCTCATCGGAGATGTGGGAGCAGCTCAACGACGCTTACCTGTTGGTAACAAATACCTCCGAAAAATGGGCGATGGCAGAACCGCATGAGTTCTTTCGAGACATCAAGATCGCCTCACACCTTTTTATGGGACTCACAGACAACATCATGTCGCATAGCGAAGGTTGGCACTTCTGCCAATTAGGACGACTCATCGAGCGCGCCGATAAAACATCAAGGATCGTTGATGTCAAATACTTCATTCTGCTGCCATCTGTTTGGGATATCAACACGCCATTTGATGACATTCAGTGGGGGGCACTCCTCCATTCTGCCAGCGGTTTTGAAATGTACCGGCGCACCCACGGGCTCATCTCTCCAGACGATGTCGTCGCTTTTCTACTGTTAGACCGAGAATTTCCGAGATCCGTTCTCTATTGTCTTTCTAAGGCGGAGGACTCACTGCACGCTATATCTGGCACGCCTCTGGAGACGTTCTCTAACCCGGCAGAACAGCGGCTCGGGCAGCTTCGCGCCGAATTCGCTTACGCCCAAGTCAAACAGATCCTCTCAACCGGTTTACACGAGTTTCTTGACGCATTCCAAACTAAACTCAACTTAGTCGGTGCCGACATTCACAAGACGTTTTTCGCATTGCGACCAGTTAACAGTAACCAGTAACCAGTGAACAGTACCCACTTAAGAGGGTAATTTGAGGAACAGTAACCAGTGAGACAGTAACCAGTAACCAGAAAAGAGATGTTGTGTTATCCGTAGTTCTCTTAACTGGAAACTGTTAACTGGCAACTGGGAACTTCAAAAACAGATATGGCAATTCGTGTAGCAATCAACCACAAATCCCTTTACCAATACGACCGGCTTGTCAACTTGTCGCCACACATTTTTCGACTGAGACCCGCGGTTCACTGTCGAACACCCATCGAAGCGTATTCACTTAAAATTGAACCCGAAAAGCATTTTATCAATTGGCAGCAGGACCCATTCGGTAATTATCAGGCGCGCGTCGTTTTCTCGGAACCCGCGCGCACTTTATCTATTGAAGTTGATCTCGTCGCAAACATGACCGTTATCAACCCCTTTGACTTCTTCCTTGAAGCAAATGCGGAACACTTTCCCTTCGCCTACGAACCGCAGCTAAAAAAAGAATTAGCACCCTTCCTTGAAGTCAAAGAGAACGGGCCGCGTCTAACAGCATGGTTGGCGGACATTCCGAGGACAGAGGAGAAACTCATTGACTTCCTTGTTGACATTAATCACGCGCTACGGGAAAAGATAAAATACACGGTTCGGATGGAACCCGGCGTACAGTCTTGTGAAGAGACTTTAGAAAAACAGATAGGCTCCTGCCGAGACACAGGTTGGTTACTCGTCCAGATTCTACGGCACCTCGGTTTAGCCGCCCGATTCGTCTCCGGATACCTCGTGCAACTTGTCGCTGATCAGAAACCCGTCGACGGACCCGCCGGTCCGCTCCAAGATTTCACCGACTTGCACGCGTGGTGTGAGGTCTACGCACCCGGCGCAGGATGGATAGGCCTCGACCCGACATCCGGCTTATTCGCCGGTGAAGGACATATCCCGTTGGCGTGTGTGGCGGATCCGGTAAGTGCTGCACCCGTTACCGGGTACACCGACCCCTGTGAAACAGAATTTACCTATAGCAACACCGTTCAGCGTATCCACGAAGCCTCCCGTGTCACGAAACCTTACACAGAGACACAGTGGACAGCAATTAACACACTCGGACACCAAGTGGACGAAGAGATAGAACGCAATGACATTCGGCTGACAATGGGCGGTGAACCCACTTTTGTCTCAATTGCGGACACAGACAGCCCAGAATGGGACACAGAAGCGGACAGTGCAAAAAAAAGAGAGTTAGGTGCCGACCTCTTGCGGCGTTTGCGGGATAGTTTCGGAACCGGTGGCGCACTCTATTATGGACAGGGGAAATGGTACCCGGGTGAACCGTTACCACGTTGGAAGTTCGGATGTTTTTGGCGTAAAGACGGGGGCCCTGTCTGGCAGAACGATAAATACCTCGCTGATCCTCACAAAGATTATGGCTTCGGTGCTGCAGACGCTGAACGATTCATCCGTCATCTCACGAAACTATTGCGAATTACACCAGATTCGGTAATACCGGCGTACGAAGACGCACTCTATTTCCTCTGGACAGAGGATAGACTACCTGTCAATATTAATCCGCTTGATTTCGACTTCAAAGAAGCATCCGAACGGCAGCGGCTTGCAGAGTTACTGCAAACAGAGGTACTCGGCGAACCGATCGGCTACGTTCTACCATTACGCTGGCATCTCGTGGAAGATGCTTGGGAGAGTTGTTTCTGGCGTTTTAAGGGTGAACGTATGTTCCTAATTCCCGGCGATTCGCCGATCGGACTTCGGCTGCCGTTGGAATCTATACAGTGGGTGCCACCCGAAGCGCGGGACCCGGCTTACGAACGCGATCCGCTTGAACCGCGCGAAGAGGTTTTAGACGCTGCCGATAGCAGTCGGGTTACCCAGTCCCTACAGGAGAGTGAATCCGCAACAAATGACAGTGAAGCGCGAACGGTTTTTCAGACAGCACTATGCGTCGAACCGCATGACGGCCGGCTACACATCTTTATACCACCATTGACGCATTTAGAACACTATCTCTCACTTCTTAAAGGGCTCGAAGCAACCGCTGAAACCTTAGACATACCTGTAATCCTCGAAGGATATGAGGTGCCTCACGATTCGCGGATTCAATCGTTGAGCGTAACACCTGACCCAGGTGTGATTGAGGTGAATATTCATCCTTCGGAAAATTGGGATCAACTGGTACATAATACCACAACGCTTTACGAACAAGCACGGTTAGCCGGACTGACTGCCGAAAAATTTATGTTAGACGGTAGGCATACCGGAACAGGCGGCGGCAACCATATCATCATCGGCGGTCGTACCCCGGCGGATAGTCCGCTCTTACGGCAACCCGACCTATTGCGCAGCTTTATCACATACTGGCAACACCACCCCGGTTTGTCGTACCTTTTTTCAGGGACCTTCATCGGTCCGACAAGTCAAGCACCGCGTGTAGATGAAGGGCGCGGTGAACAACTCTATGAACTTGAAGTCGCTTTCGCACAGATTCCTGAACGGGCAGCACAAGAAGAGGTACCGCCTTGGCTGATTGACCGACTCTTACGGCACCTGTTGGTGGACCTCACAGGCAACACGCATCGCGCGGAGCTCTGTATTGATAAACTCTATTCTCCAGATTCAGCGAGTGGAAGGCTCGGACTCTTAGAAATGCGCGCTTTTGAGATGCCACCACATCCACAGATGAGCATCGTACAGATGCTACTCATACGTGCCTTGGTCGCTAAATTCTGGGATACGCCTTACAAAGGTAAGCTGGTACGCTGGGGGACGGAACTACACGATAGATTTATGCTCCACCACTACGTCCGCACAGACATACAAGAAGTCGTTACAGAACTCCAAGAAGCAGGTTATCCGTTCGAGATGGCGTGGTTGGACCCGTTCTTTGAATTCCGGTTCCCGAAATTGGGAACTGTCAACATCAGAGATATTGAACTCGAACTGCGGATGGCGATCGAACCGTGGCACGTCTTAGGCGAAGAGGTAACGCGGGCGGGTACCTCCCGTTTCGTCGATTCCTCCGTCGAGCGGATGCAGGTACGAATAAACGGATTGACGGATTCCCGATACATCGTTACATGCAACGGACGGCGATTAATCTTGCACAATACAGGTACACATGGAGAATATGTCGGCGGCGTACGTTACCGCGCCTGGCAACCGCCATCAGCCTTACACCCCACGATCGGCGTGCACTCTCCACTTGTGTTTGACATTATTGACACGTGGAACGGACGCGCTGTCGGTGGCTGCACCTATCATGTTTCCCATCCCGGCGGGAGACATTACGATACCTTCCCTGTCAACGCTTACGAAGCGGAGGCGCGCCGCACAAGTCGCTTCGGCGCAGCTGGACATACGCCAAACACAATCCAACCGCAGCCGACAGGACCAGCAGCTGGACGCTTCGTTGCTGGAGGAACATCTCCGGGGCCAGTCAATATTCCGCCGGAAGAGACAAATGCCGAATATCCGTACACATTAGACCTCCGCCGAACTTTTTAAGCTTACCTTGCGGTTTATCAAGTCGGTTTGATGACACAATGTACGCCTTATTATGTCCGCCCCGTACGTTGTTTGGGCTACGTTTCCCTGGTCATAAGCGGATAAACTCTGAAAAAACAGAGACGTTCTCAGTGTACAGGAGACCAACGGTTTCATATCCTACAAAGAGGCAACTTGGGTTAGGTATAGACGATGCAACAATCAGATACAAGAGATTGGAAGGTGATAGGCGATAGTTATTACGCCGCCGTCTCCGCAAATTCGCCTCACGGTGAACAGATTGATGAAATGCTGAGTCGGGATCAGCAAGTCAATCCACACTGGTCGCGTTTCATGCAGGCACTCAACACCATCGGACTCACAGAGATGGAATCGCGGCATCAGGAGGTACAGCGCCTGCTCCGTGAAAACGGTGTCACCTATGTCGTACACGGCGAACAGCACGATCATCGTCCTTGGGAATTAGACCCTATCCCTCTGATTATTTCAAATACAGATTGGGACGCTATCTCTGCAGGTCTGACGCAGCGCGCCGAGCTGCTCAATCTGATTCTGATGGATTGCTACGGCGAACAGCGTCTAATCAAAGATGGATTGATACCGCCGGAGGTGGTTTATGCACACGCCGGATTTTTACGCGCATGTGTTGGACTTATCCCCTCTGGATTTCCATCTCTTTTGAGCTACGCCACTGATTTGGCACGCGGACCAGACGGGAGGATGTGGGTGCTCAGCGACCGGACACAAGCACCAGCGGGTGCCAGTTACGCACTCGAGAATCGTACGGCTCTCGCTCGCGCACTGCCCAACTTTTTTGGCGAGGTCGGTGTCCATCGACTCTCTTCCTTTTTCCGTTCATTACAGAACAGCCTGTTCGAGTTACCCTTACAATATCAACTCGGGCAACCCGAAAGTGCCACCGGAATCGCACAACGCCAAACGCATAACCCACACATCGTTGTGCTAACCCCTGGCCCCTTGAACGAGACTTACTTCGAGCACGCCTATATCGCAAACTATCTCGGTTATACACTCGTACAAGGCGACGACTTGACAGTATGGGATGGGAGAGTCTGGTTGAAATCTATTGACGGTTTACAGCCCGTCGATGTTATTCTCCGAAGAGTGGACGACATCTTTTGTGATCCTTTGGAACTCCGACAAGACTCGCGGCTCGGTGTTGCGGGGTTGTTGGAAGCGATTCGACACGGAAATGTGGTTGTGGTCAACCCGCCTGGCAGCGGTGCTTTGGAAAACCCAAGTTTGATGCCGTTCCTACCGAAGATCGCGAAGCATCTGCTCGGTGAAGACTTACGCCTCCCATCTGTCGCTACGTGGTGGTGCGGAGAACCGAAGCAGCGAGACTATGTACTGGCGAACCTGAAGACACTGGTCATCAAACCGACTTATCGCCAGCCCGGCAGCCGGCCACTGTTTGGATCTGAACTCAGCGATGCCGAACTCGATACACTCCGCACACAGATTATTGCAGAGCCACACCTCTATGTCGGGCAGGAATATATTCATTCCTCCACCACCCCTTCGTTGATTGAAGGTAGACTTGAACCGCGCCGCGCGGTTCTCCGTGCTTTTTTGTTCGCAGAAAAAGATGGATATACTGTGATGCCGGGTGGACTCACACGCTGTGAAAGCGAGACGGAAGAATTGACAGTCTCAATCCAAAATGGAGGTGTCAGTAAAGATACGTGGATTCTCGCACCTGAACCTGAACCGCATATCAGTTTATGGCAGCAACGGACAGGAACAAACCAAACTGCAGAGGCATCTGGCGTACTATCAAGCCGGGCAGCCGAAAATCTGTTTTGGGTGGGACGTTACGCCGAACGCGCCGAAGGACACGCACGCCTGCTCCGAATTATACTCGATAAAGTCAAAATGGACAAGATGGGTTTAGAGACATCGCAGTTAGGACAGATAGCACCAGCGACACCGACCACGGAGACCCTCGGTGAAGACACCAGAGAAGTCTCCGAACTCATCTACCTCCGCAGTATGCTCCGTTCGCTGACCGGTTTAACGTCTTCACACCCGGGCTTTGCAGATAAGGGCGAACAATCTTTAGAAAGCGAACTCCTTTCAATCATGCTTGACACAGCAAATAGTGGAAGCCTGGTGTCAACGCTTCAAGCACTCCTCAGTGCCGCTTATGCAGTCCGCGATCGTTGGTCTACCGATACATGGCGTGTGATGAATCGTATTGAGGACCTCTGCGCAAACCTCGAAAAAAGTGTCCCTGAAGGTAGAGATGTGGTAGAGGCTGGGGCACACAGCCCATACACAGACCTTGTATTACAAGAGGCAGAATTGGCATCACTTGATCAACTCATGATTTTTCTTTCTGCATTGAGTGGACTTAATTCAGAAAATATGACCCAGACAGTCGGTTGGATCAGTTTAGATATGGGACGGCGTATCGAACGTTCGCTCCTTCTTATTGTGCTGTGTCGCTCAAGCCTCGTTGCCGTCCAAGACGAATGGATCGAAGATCTCCTGCTTGAATCTGTCCTCGCCGCCGCTGAAAGCCTGATTACCTATCGCCGACGGTATCGCTCGGAACTCCACTTCCCGACAGCCTTGGAACTATTGCTGCTCGATGAAGATAACCCGCGTTCGCTCCTCTATCAGTTGAAACGACTTGAGGTACATATTCGTGTACTACCGAGAGAAAAACGCCGCTATCGGCTGAGCGAGGAAGAACAGCTGATCTTAGAGGCACTAACGCAGTTGCAACTTTCTAATACAATCGAACTGGCAGCGAATTCAGACCGAACAACACAACGGACAGGATTGGAAAAACGCCTCGTCCGATTGGCGCAAATACTGATTGATATTTCTGATGTCCTAACACAGACATATTTCAGTCATGTCCAGAGACCCCAACAATTAACAACAACCGATAGCTTCTAACACAGACACACACTGTCTAACACAATGAGCTATTATAAAATTATCCATAAGACTGAATACAGTTACCTGCATCCGGTGAATCTCTGCTATAACGAAGCACGCTTGACCCCGCGCACCTTTGCATACCAACGTTGCAACGACAGCGAATTCGTTGTGGAGCCTGAACCGTGGGAATATCGCGAACGCGAGGACTTCTTCGGAAACACCGTCTACTATTTCACGATCCAGCAGCCCCATAATCAACTCACCGTTACAGTCACCAGTTATGTGGCAGTTGAAAGTAGACAACAGAAATTAGCGTTCAGCGAATACTTGGCTTGGGAAACCGTGCATCAGCAACTGCACACAGATTCAGACGCAGAAACCTTGGAGATACGGCAGTACATTCTCAATTCACCCATGGTTCCGACGATTCCTGAACTCCATGCTTATGCACAGGAATCCTTTACCGCTGGACGACCTTTACTGGCTGCCGTTGAGGATTTAAGCACCCGTCTTTACAACGATTTCACCTTCGATCCAGGTTTCACGACGATAGCGACACCGCTTTCGGATGTGCTAAAACACCGCCGCGGGGTCTGCCAAGATTTTGCACATCTCGGTATCGGGTGCCTACGCGCGTTAGGGCTCCCCGCACGCTATATCAGCGGTTATATTGAAACAGACCCACCACCGGATCAAGAACCGTTAACCGGTGCCGATGCCTCGCATGCATGGTTCTCTGTCTATCTCCCGCAACTCGGATGGGTGGATTTCGACCCGACGAATAACCAGATGCCCACCGATCGGCACATCACCGTTGCATGGGGTAGAGACTACGCCGATGTAACGCCGTTGAAAGGGGTCGTCTTCGGAAGCGGCACCCATAAATTATCTGTCTCCGTGGATTGTAAACGGGAAAATCTTTAACGAACCGCAAGACGTTAAATCAAGCAGTGGGTTTCAAGTAAAGTTGCGCGTAGCTTGAAACGAAGTGGAAAGCGGGTCTACGGAAGGAACGTGAAAACCACCAACACACCTAACCGAACCGCAAGGAAAATTAAAACATGACGATTGAGGCGTTTCAGAAACAAATCGAAGCGATTTATTATGAGCGTGATGCAGAACGCGGTGTGCCGCTGACCTTCACTTGGTTTGTGGAGGAGGTCGGCGAGTTAGCAAAAGAGATCCGCAAGCAGCCCCAGGATATGGAACGACTCCGAGAGGAATTCGCCGATGTCTTTGCATGGCTCGCCACATTAGCGAGCCTACTCGGTATCTCTTTAGAGGATGCCGCACACATCTATGCAGAAGGATGTCCGAAGTGTGAAGCAACGCCCTGCCTCTGTTAGGACGCAGATCGGTATCATTCTGCCAACGGACAACTTCCCTCAAATTCGAGAAATGTTGGCTTTTCGTTTATATTCGGTTGCGTCCGTCGTCCCTTAAATTTAATATTTAATGCTGCTGAATCAAGGAGCTCTATATCCAGTTGAAGTATATCGTCAACAGTATTTGACAACTTCAAATACAATACCGAAATTAATCGGGCGAATTTCTTGAATCTCTCTTGCGTATTTCCAAAACGTTGATAAAGCTGTGGAATTGGGGACGCGAGTGCTTGGAGCCTGTTTCCATATTGTGATGAGAGTTCGCCCCGAATTTGAGCCTCTAATAACATCTGATCGAAAACAGTGGTTTGTGTTAAGGATGAACTGGCGGTATCTAACTTTTCGTCAAGAAGGAGTCGTTTGGCGCGCATGTCAGCAATCTGTTCCAAGGTCAGCTGCGTTAAAATTACCGGCTCAGTGCGATGCTTATATGCGCTACTGACAGTCTCCTCCTTGAGACGGATATCCCACACAGTCTCACTCTCAGTTGAAATTTGGGTAACCTCCCGTAGTTTTACCCATGCAGCGTCTTCCTGATGCGCGAAAGCGATAGCCCCCAGCTGGTCAATAGAACTCCCATCAGGCACTTTGCCCAAGCGTGACCGCAATGAACTCAAGAAAGCCGTTTGTTCAGATGAAGTCGGGCAAAGCGTTAAAGAAATTTCCATCGCATCCCAGCATACCTTTTGAAACGGAATGAAGTACGGGATACCATTTTCAGAGCGGAGGAGCACACATTCTACGCCTTTATCCTCAGGGGTATTTGTAGCATGTAATGACTCCTGGGCACAGGCCGATTGCATAACGTCCACAATTCGTTGGATGCCATTTTCCCAATCTTCATAAAGATTCACGTACTGAAGGTCGCGTAGGGTTGCACCACCCCCGATGTCAATATCGGGAATCTCACATTCATTCAGTTTTATAGGGATAAACCAAACCTTGTCAAAAGGTCGATCTCGGAGTTTTTCAACTGCAAGGGTTAGTTCTTCGCTCATATACGTCTGCTCACGCGCGTTAGATTCCTTAGAGAAACACGCGACGAAGTAAGTCCCTTGGTGAATCGCTTGCTGAATTGCAGGTTTCCATTGCATCCCAGGCTCCAATGCCTTCCGATCCAACCAGACCTTGATACCTCGTGAGGTAAGGTTATCACAGAGCCGAGCAACAGCATCCATATTTTCATGACAATAGGAGATAAAAACATGCCCTATTTCCCTAGCGTGTTTAAGTTCCATATTCACATGGTTGATCAAGCGGGCTCTAAAGGCTTTACGCCGCTCTTGACGTGCTTTAAATCCTCGTCGGATTTTAGATGGATCCGGCTGGTATTCCCGTGTGTAAGCTTCATAATCAAATTCAACTTCCGCTGTAGTATTCATTGAGAATCTCCCCTTCTGCCTCATAAGCAGTAATTAACCGGTGGAATTCTTCCCCTTCCGCAATGTAGATGATTGCCAATACCCGATTGGTAACGGTCTGTCCTACGTACAACCACCGATCTGGATGTCCTTGTGGGTCCGTATCATCGTATCCCTGCGGATCGTCAAACGCAGAAACGACTTCATAAAACTGGACATTGTGCGTCCTCTGAACTTCTTGATATTTTTCTGCGTCCCATACAAATCCTATATCCATGCAGCGGACCCCATACGTGTACGTGATAATTTAAATTATAAGGCATGCCGTGAGACATTTCAAGACACAAATTCATTAATTTCCATTCAAAAACCGATCGAAATTGCCGCCGAATAGGTTATTAACATCCCGCTCAATCTCTGACGCGGTAAGTGTCCACCCGACATCAAGCAAGGTCTGGTATTTCTCCACCAGAACGTCCGCGATGATCCGACGTGAGTGTTTCCACTTGTAGAGGAGTTGATCCAAAATACGGGCATCCGAATGCTGCGGAATCACGCTCAGACCGAGCAACTCAATCCGTTCGCGTGTAATCTCCTCAATAACGCTCGGATTGTTCATAAACCACCAACATCCGAAGATCATTAGGTTCTTGAATTTACGTCCGATGACGCACAACTCGTGCTGGTTCTCACGGGACAGCAGCGTCACGAGAAACTTATTGTCCGGATTCTCACGGAGTAGCGTCTCCAAACTCGTCAGATCCGCTTTTCCGGTTCCGTCTCCTGCCATCTGAAGCTGCGGGTTAACGGCGCGTTTCACACCGATCATCAGCGCAAACGGGACGTTGAATTCACGCGAGATAGGGAGTATACAGTTATCAAAAAGCCGTCCAAGAATACCGTCGTCAGGGTATTGGAAATCCGGTGGCAGTGAGACCGCCATATATTTCGGGTTCATCCGCTGAATCCACGTCTCTAAAAACCGGCGGACCTCCTTGTAAGTTTTTTCTGTCGATAAATTCGGATCAACATCGTATCCGAGACCGCGGAGATGCTCATACCCGGTCTCTTGATATGTGTTGATGAGGACATCCATCCGAAGTGCCGCTTCAAAGCGAGCGTCTCCAGTATCTCCAGATTCCCACACAGGCGACTCTGCTGCATCAAACGGGTCATTCGTCATCACCACTTTAGAGACCTTCGCCTGTTCAAATACCGTATCAATAAAGGCTTCAACGGTCGTATCCGCAAAGTATTGCCGATAGTCTTGTAGATTACGCGAACCGACATCCAAACCCAATGTATCCAACGTCGTCACGACCCCGCGGCACGCCTCGCTCACCGGTGAGTTCTCAATAAAAAGCGTCTGCCAGATAAGGTCTGCCTGCTCTATCTTCGTCATCGCCCAAAATTGGTCGTACGAAACGTCCGATTTGCGGAAGACTTCAGCGATGAGATAGTGATACGTCAACAACTCATCTATACCCCATAGCAACAAGTCGCCGAAGGGCGGACTAAAAAGGTGCGTGTGAATATCTGTGATGCTTTGGGTGTCAACCACATCTAAAACAGCGGTTTTCAACGCTTCTGTGGTCGCAATTACCTGTGTATGGTTCGTATCCATTTAATCCTCCAGATTCAGCGGAACATGTGGCAGAATTTGTTTCAGTGCCCTCGATTTACCACCCGGATAGCGCAATGGACTTTTTGCTAATTTAGCAGTTTTCAAACTTCAGTCTTTGATTTTCTTGGTAATAAAATTAACGATTTCTTCAGGGGAGTGTTTGCCGAATCGGACATAAACACCGCGGAAGTTTTCGAGGCGTGTCGGATGGGCGAACGGACTGAGAAGTACACCGTTCGCGTCAACGTAAAAACTACGAAACGTTTCCCAAGGACGTTCCATTTTATAGCAGCAACTCGTGATAACGAGTCTATCCGCTTCAAATTGGTGGTGAAACGGTAGAAAATATTTGTAGAGCGACCCAATCAGAAAAATAGCAGACAGCACGGCGACGTAAATCGACTGAAATCCCACATAGATGATAAATAAAAGGAGGACGAGAAAAAGCCCTAACAGCACAGATTTGCGCCAATTCTCAGCAAGCGGATGCACTGTCCATGAAAGCATTTTTTTAAATTTTCCTTGCGGTTAATCAGGGTTCTCTGGGTGAATAGGTCGCTCGGTCTTGTCCGTCGCGCCTTCGTTGCGACTGCTATAGATTTTAAAAACGTGTAGCTTCAAACGAAGTGGAAAGCGGATCTACGGAGATGAACGTAAAAACCACCAACCCACCTAACCGAACCGCAAGGAAAATTAAAAATTATTCCGTGCTATCTGTGGTACCGCCGTCAATTTCTGTTTTTGATGCGTCTTGCGGATCGCTCTCGCTGCCCGTATCTGTTGACGGTTCAACAGTCGATTCGTCTGTCGTGTCGGTCGGTTCTTGGGGGCTCTCTTGTGTCGTCTCTTGCTCAATCGGCGTGAGTGCACCGCCGCCGTCACCTTCACCGTAGAAACGCATCAGGAAAAGCGAGATGACCATGAAACCGATGGCGAGCCATGTTGTCAGTTTACTCAGGAAAGTCGCGGCACCGCGCCCTCCGAGGACAGATTGCATCTCTGCACCACCGAATGCGCTCGATGAAAGTCCTTCCCCTTTACTGTCCTGTAACAAGATAATCAGCGTCAGGACGACGCAGACAGGTACGAAAAGGAATAATACAAATCCTATGATAATTTCCATTTAAATAGTCCTCCGATTCCAGTTTCCAGTAAGAAAAGACCTCTTCTTTCTTTAACTGGCCACTGGTTACTGGCCACTGGCTACTATTTTCGCGAACGATTCCGCTTCGAGGCTTGCACCCCCAACGAGTGCGCCGTCTACATCCGGCTGTGCCATCAGTTCGGAAGCGTTCTCCGGTTTAACACTCCCGCCGTATTGAAGGCACAACTGCAAAGCAACGTCCGCCGAGTACGTTTTTGTGAGCAACCCGCGAATGAAACTGTGAACCTCTTGCGCTTGTGCCGGTGTAGCCGTTTTCCCTGTACCGATTGCCCATACCGGCTCATAGGCGATGACACAAGACAACAACTCGGCATCGGACAAGCCAGCAATACCACCGGTAACATGATCTTCAATAATAGCTTCCGTCTGTCCGGTTTCTCGTTCTTCAAGCTGCTCACCGACACAGATAATCGGCTTTAACTCGTACGCTAACGCCGCCTTTACCTTCTCGTTGACACTGTCATTCGTCTCGCCGAAGTACTGCCGCCGTTCCGAATGCCCGATGATCACATATTCGCATCCGACATCTTTGAGCATCGGTGCAGAGACTTCACCGGTAAACGCACCGCTGTCCTCCGAATAGACATCCTGTGCGGAGAGTCGGATATTGCTACCTGCTATCACCGCGTTTACCGCAGCGAGTGCAGTGAACGGGGGCGCAACGATAATCTCAACGTCGTTAACATCGGCAACCGACGCTTTTAACGCCGTTGTGAGTGCCACCCCTTCCGAAATCGTTTTGTTCAGTTTCCAATTGCCTGCAATGATTGGTGTTCGCATATTTTTATTGATGAGGTATCTCCTCCGATAATTATAGGACTTACGCATGCTGCTCTTTTGTACCACAAACTGTTAGTTTGTGACACAAGAACCCTGTGTTTTCAGAAAAATTCATCTAACAGAACCACCTACTGTCAAAAGTGCGGAAGTCCCAAATTATAGAATCCGTGCGGCGAGTTCAACGAGACGGTTCGAGTAACCCCATTCGTTGTCATACCATGAGAGGACTTTAATCAAGCCACCTTCAATGACCTTAGTAAAAGGCGCGTCAAGAACGGAGGAGAGTTTGTTACCGTTGAAATCTGATGAAACGAGATCGAGTTCCGAGTAACCGAGAATCCCGTTCAAACTGTTCTCTGCCGCTACTTTCAGTGCAGCGTTGACTGCCTCGGCATCCGGTCTATCCTTGAGATCAACAGTAAGATCAACAACAGAGACGTTCGGTGTCGGCACACGGATCGCGAACCCATCAAGTTTACCGTTCAATTCGGGGAGTACTTTCCCGACAGCGACAGCGGCACCCGTTGTCGTCGGAATCATGGAGAGTGTTGCTGCACGCGCACGGCGCATATCGGAATGCGGGAAGTCGTGAACCCTTTGGTCGCCGGTATAAGCGTGGATGGTGGTCATCAATCCGCTCTCAATTCCGAAGGTGTCGTTTAAGACTTTCGCGACAGGCGCGAGGCAGTTCGTCGTACAGGAGGCGTTAGAGATGACGTGGTGTTCCGACTTATCGTATTGATCGTCGTTCACGCCGAGAACAATCGTGATGTCCTCACCTTTCGCTGGCGCGGAAATGACGACTTTTTTTGCCCCACCAGAGGTGAGATGCTTCTCCGCATCTTCGCGCGCCGTAAAGAAACCGGTGGATTCGATAACGACATCCGCACCGAGTTCGCCCCACGGTAGGTTACCCGGGTCGCGTTCGGCGAGAACCTTTATCCAGTTACCGTTGACGACCAACCCGTTATCTGTCGCAGCGATGTCATCCGATAAGATACCGTGAACAGAGTCGTACTGTAGAAGATGCGCCAGTGTCTCAGGGTTCGTCAAATCGTTAATTGCAACGAATTCTATATCTAACGCAGGATTCTGCAACGCCGCTCTAAAGGCGTTCCGACCAATCCGACCAAAACCGTTTATACCTACTTTAGTTGACATAAGATAGATGGATCCCTCTATTATAAATATTTGCTGCTACAAGGTGTTCTTTTAACAATAAGCGCTATAAACCTGCAAGCCTAAAACACTCAGAAAAATAAACAGACGGACTTTCACAAATATCGGCTTGCAAGCGATACCCCTTGATATGCTATTATCCAAGTTTCACGATTTAAAATCTCTTTAATTATACCCTAAAATGCAGTAAATTGCAAGTGCCGTTTAAGTCGTCACTCATTCTGTTTCGACTTCTTTAGTAACAAAAACCTTTAAAAACAAACCTTCAAAAAAAATGGGGCAAGTGACTTTTTTCTATTTAATTTGACATCCGCTAAAAAATAGTGTATAATTTATAGGACTGAAAAAGCGTATGAGAGCGATATGCGGGTGTACTTTACGTCCCTCGTGAGTGCCACTAACAACGGTGGTATCGCTTGTAAACGGATCCCGCGTATACTTTTCGGGGCGTAGCGCAGCCCGGCTAGCGCGTCTGCTTTGGGAGCAGAAGGTCGGAGGTTCGAATCCTCTCGCCCCGATTCAAAACAGAACGCCTATAGCACGAACGCCTATAGCTCAATTGGATAGAGCAACGGACTTCTAATCCGTAGGTTGCAGGTTCGAGTCCTGCTAGGCGTGCTTTTTAAAACACTGATAACAACGTTAAAATATGGTGGATGTAGCTCAGGGGTAGAGCGCTTGACTGTGGATCAAGAGGGCGTGGGTTCAAATCCCATCATCCACCCTCATGAGCGTCCGTAGTTCAATGGATAGAGCAATAGTCTTCGGAACTATAAGTTGGGGGTTCGAATCCCTCCGGACGCGAATTCTTATGGATGCCGAGCACGCGCATTAAAAGTAGCGGTTGGCTAACGCAAACCCTACAAAACGAGCAAGCGCGCCGTTAGCTCAATTGGCAGAGCATCTGACTCTTAATCAGGCGGTTGAAGGTTCGATTCCTTCACGGCGCATCGTCGATAACATACACAAAATTCGGGCGGGTGCTGGAATTTGGTAGACAGGATAGACTTAGGATCTATTGGGGTTACGCCTCGTGAGGGTTCAAGTCCCTCCTCGCCCATAGTTGTATCTGATCTACAGGAACACGCAGAACACAACGGTTAAAATAGCCCTAAATAAGTGGGATTGCCAAATTTTATTTAATAGAGAGTGAAACCACACTCGCTATAGAAGTGTGTCGGTTTGATCAATAACCGGATTGTGCTATCAAAGCATAGTTCGTCTTTTTTTAACATTTTAACAAGACGACACTTCAAAAGGTATCCCATATTTGGATACTCAGCCTGAGGACAAAAGTTTGAGAGTTCAAGTCGAAAAATTAGATGCCACGCAAGTCCGTCTGGACATAGAGGTTCCGGTCGAAGACGTTAACGCAGCGTTGATGGAAACTTATGAGTCGCTCCGCACACAGGTCTCTATCCCCGGTTTCCGGAAAGGACGCGTGCCGGTAGCAATTCTCAAATCCCGATTCCCGGATTATATCAGCAGCGAAGCTGTTCGATATCTCATCGCCCCCGCTTACGAAAATGCTATCCAGCGCGAAAAACTTAATCCGCTCTCGCAACCTATGTTTACACCCACACTTGACCAACTGCAAGTGAAGGAAAACCAACCTCTCACATTCTCAGCCATTGTAGATATTCAACCCGATATAGATATCCCACCCTACGAAGAACTCGTAACTGACAAAAACCCTGTCAATGTACCCCGTGAAGATGTTGACACCTACATCACACGACTCCAAGCGCAATCTGCAACTTACGAACCGCTCGACGTTGAACGACCAGTTCAAGAAAAAGACTGCGTCCGAATAGATTGGGAATGTCTAATTAATGGCGAACGAGCTGATGCCGAATCAAGGACAGACATCGATATAGAACTTGGGGGCGGCGGACTGCACGAAAAACTTGAACAAGCCATACTCGGCATGCAGATCGCAGAGACAAAATCCGTGGACATCGATTTTCCACAAGAACATCCAAACTCCGACCTCGCTGGAAAAACAGCGCAATATGAGATTACACTGCACGCTATCACACAGAAGCATCTACCGCCCTTGGATGATGAATTCGCAAAAGACCTCGGATATGAAAACTATTCTCAACTTTACGGCGTGATATGGAACAACATGGTCGAAGAAGAGACGAGTACACATGTTGATAAACAGAAAGCTGAATTGCTGGCGCAACTTATTGAAAAAATTGATATTACGATCCCCGAACCCTTAATTGATCAATACGTCCAACAGACGCTTCAAAATGTGAAACAGCAACTCGCACGCGAACAGAAAACGCCTGAAGATGCCGGTATTAACATGGAAACGCTGCCCGATGAACTTAGGCGAGATGTCATCCAACAAACGAAGCAGTCTTGGATATTCAACACAATCGCTGAAGAAGAAGGTATTTACGTATCCGACGATGAATTAGAATTCGAGATCCGGCGTGTCGCTGAACAACAAAACCGAGACGCGCAAAGATACGCTGACATGTTGAAATCAAGCAATCGATTGGAAGATTTTCGCGGGCAACTACAACATGAGAAAATCTACCAACTCCTTATCCATCGAGCGTCCGCGAAACAGTCACTCATAATTACCTGATCCACGCTGTCTCAATAGATACAACTGTTCCATCCTTCGTCGCTAAAAAATACCAGCAAAATGTAAGGGGCGGGTAACCCAACCCCTACAAAAGCAATATAAACATTAATCGGATCGAGTCAAAAAAATGAATCTTGTACCCGTCGTCGTTGAACAAACCGGTCGAGGTGAGCGATCTTATGATATCTATTCTCGGCTACTTGAAGACCGGATCATTATGATCGGAACATCAATTAATGATGACACCGTCGCAAATATCGTAACAGCACAGATGCTTTTCCTAGAGGGAAAAGACCCCGACGCAGATATCGTCCTCTACATCAACACACCCGGCGGTTCGGTCTCCGCAGGATTGGCAATTTACGATACAATGCAGTACATCAAAGCCGACGTACAAACATGGTGTTTAGGCAGGGCTTATAGTATGGGGGCTATCCTGCTCGCAGCAGGAGCATCCGGCAAACGCTACGCACTACCTCACGCGAAAGCATTGATCCATCAACCCATGGCAACAGGTATCGCAGGACAAGCCACTGATATTAGCATTCACGCGAAAGAAATTTTAAACGAACGAGATCGACTTTACACCATTTTAGCTGAACATACCGGACAAAATATTGAGAAGATCTCCAGCGATGCCGATCGAGATTTTTATATGACCGCGCATCAGGCTCAAGAATACGGACTCGTTGACCATGTTGTCGCACATAGAAGTTAATAGTTATCAGGACGCTGCGCTTTCAGTTATCAGTTAACAACTTAGGACTGGAACACTTGCTACAACTTCCACAATATACCTCTTTAACTGAGGACTGAAAGCGCAGCGTAGCAACCGTACTGAAAACTGTTAACGACTAAAAAAGGAGAACTCTATGTCACAATCCGCCCATCGTGAAGTGTCCTGCTCTTTCTGTCAACAACACAGTACACAGGTACGCTTACGTCTCCTTCAGGGACGGGATGCCAATATCTGTGTCGAATGTATCGTTCGCCTATCAGCATCCACAGCAGAAAACGCTTCTTGTGCATTCTGTAGACGAAATAATACGCATGTCAAAAGGCTCTTTAATGGACTCGAAGCGAACATCTGTGAGAGATGTCTCACCGAGTGTATTGAATTGTGTAACGACATTCTCGTGCAAAATCCAGATGGCAGTCTCGCCCTCTCTGTTGAGGATTTCAAAAACACTAACACAGTAAACGGGCAGCACGGACAGGAAGATAGACAACAAAAATCTGGACACGCACAAGGACACAGCAATCACGATCCAGCGAAAACTAAGACCGCACGCGCAAAAAACTCCGGAACAAAAGGCGAACAGACAGTACTAGCAGAGCCACCTTCACCTGAAGAAATTAAAACCAAACTCGATGCATACGTTATCGGTCAAGAACACGCGAAAAAGACACTATCTGTCGCCGTTTACACGCACTACAAACGTTTACACCACGGTGATACTGATGATGATGTTGAATTAGATAAAAGTAACATCTTACTCATCGGACCAACAGGCACCGGGAAAACGCTACTCGCACAAACCCTCGCTAAGGTCTTAGATGTCCCGTTTGCTATTACCGATGCAACAACATTGACGGAAGCAGGATACGTCGGCGAGGACGTCGAAAATATTATCCTAAAACTCGTGCAAGCAGCAGACGGTGATATCGCACGCGCCGAAACAGGTATCATTTATATTGATGAAATTGATAAAATTACGCGGAAATCCGAAAATCCGTCTATTACGCGTGATGTATCCGGCGAAGGCGTTCAGCAAGCACTCCTGAAAATTCTCGAAGGAACAACTGCGAGTGTACCCCCACGGGGCGGACGGAAACACCCACACCAAGAGATGATTGAGGTGAATACAAGGAGAGTACTGTTCATCTGCGGCGGGACCTTTATCGGCGTAGAGAAGGCAATTAAGGACCGACTCGGAAAGCAGAGTATCGGTTTCGGATCACCCCTCCAACCGAAAAAGGAGACAAAAATCCACGAACTCCTTGCACAAATAACGCCTAAAGATCTCATTAAATACGGATTTATACCAGAACTGATCGGGCGGCTTCCAGTCGTCACAACGCTTCATGACTTAGACGCATCCGCTTTGATTCGGATACTCACGGAACCCAAGAACGCGCTCGTTAAACAATACCAACGGCTTTTGGACTACGAAGGTGTGCAATTCCATATAGAAGATGAAGCACTCGCAGCCATCGCCGATGAAGTTATTGAACGCGAAACCGGAGCACGCGGATTAAGAGCCGTTTTTGAAAAAATTATGCTCGATACGCTCTATCGTCTCCCAACGCTCAATGATGTCGAAGCGTGCCATATTAGTGAAAACACCGTCCGCAACGGTGAACCACCGCAGCTTATCTACAAAAAGTCCGAAGAACTTAAAACTGCATAATAGTTAACATTTTTCAAGTAACCAGTAACCAGTAACCAGTTAAGAGAAGGGTTTCCTTTTCTGGTAACTGTTAACTGGTAACTGTTAACTTGAAAAAAAGGATTAAAAACATGAATTCGACAGCAACGAAAGAATATGAACCGGTAAGTTTACCCATTATCTATTTACCACCGGATTTCAATACGGTCTTCCCGAGGACGAAATCTCTTCTAAACGCGACTCGCAAAATGGGGATCCAGGCAGTTCACGCCGCACTCCGTTCCGATAGGCGGGTCCTCTTGCTCCATCAGAAAGTGGAGTTGGAAGAAACAGAAGAAATCACGCCTGAACACCTTCACAGTATTGGTGCTGTCGCGAATATCATCGAATCTTATGAACCCGGAGACGGTACCATCCGTATCGCCGTCGCCGCAGAGCAACGCGCCATCGTCCTTCGCTATACAAAAACAAACGATCTTTTGAAGGCAGATGTGAAAGTCGTTCATGAAGAAATCGGGCTCGCAAACGCTGCAACCGCACTCGTCAAAAAAGCGAAACAGCTTTTCAGTGAGTACGCAAAAACACGACAAAAGGAACAGCGACGAGGCTCACAATCTCACAACCTGACCTCCGAAGAAGTCAAACGGAGTATTAAAGACCAAGAAGAACCGGGGCACCTGGCAGATACCATCGCCGGACTCCTCGGACTCACAGCAGCCGAACGCCAACAAACCCTCGAAGAACTCAACCCCATTAAGCGACTACAACTTATTATACAGTTCTTGGAAGAGGCATCCGAACGCAATGAACTCTGGGACGATATTCACAATCAGGTACGCGAATCCGTCCAGAAAACACACCGAGAATTCTACCTTCAGGAACAGATGAAGGTGATACAGAAAGAACTCGGAAGAGATGACATCGCTGAAGTTGATGAACTCCGAGAACAGGTGAAAAATGCAGGGATGTCCGAGGAAGCGGAAGAAAAAGCACTCAAGGAATTGGATAGGCTCGCACAGATACCACCGCAATCCGCAGAATCCGGCGTCATTCGCACCTATGTCGATTGGATACTCACACTCCCTTGGAAAGAGAGCACCGAACACCAACTTCAACTCCCAGAAGCACAACGCATACTCGACGAAGATCACTACGGGTTGGAAAAACCGAAAGAGAATGTCCTCGAATACCTCGCCGTCTTACAACTCGTGAAGCATCTAAAAGGACCTATTATTTGTCTCGTCGGACCGCCAGGCGTCGGAAAAACGTCGCTCGGTAAATCAGTCGCTCGCGCAACCGGTCGAAAATTCGTGAGGATGTCCCTCGGCGGCGTTCGAGATGAAGCAGAAATCCGGGGACACAGACGTACCTATATCGGCGCAATTCCGGGACGCATCATCCAAGGGCTACGAGACGTGAAGTCAAAAAATCCGCTCTTTTTACTTGACGAAATCGATAAACTGAGCTCCGATTTCCGAGGCGACCCAGCATCCGCACTCCTCGAAGTACTTGACCCAGAACAGAATTCTACGTTCCGAGACCATTACCTCGATATCGCCTTCGATCTCTCCGATGTCATGTTCATCACGACCGCTAACACTCGCGTCACGATACCCGCGCCGCTCCAAGACCGCATGGAAATCATAGAACTGCCGGGATATACCGATTTCGAGAAGCATAACATCACGACTTTTACACCGAATGGGCTCATCCCAAAACAACTCGAACGGCACGGACTTACAACGGATAATATCACTTTCAGAGACGATGCAATCTATGAAATGATACATAAATATACCCGAGAAGCCGGTGTCCGAAGCCTCGAACGCACAATTACCACCGTCATGCGCAAAGTCGCAAGAGAGATCGTTACAGAAGAAACCCCAGATCTCAACGTCGAAATAACGCCAGATAACTTGAGCGACTATCTCGGACCCGCTAAGTGGACACGCACGAAAGCCGAGGAACGAGACGAAATCGGTGTCGCCACCGGGATGGTATGGACGCAAATTGGCGGCGATATCGTCTCCGTTGAAGCAACGACGATGCCAGGTGAAGGGAAACTCAGTATGACCGGCCAACTTCAGGAAGTCATGCGTGAATCTGTTCAAACTGCCGTCGCCTATATCCGCTCACGATCCGAATCCTTCGGGCTATCTGACAAGCAGTTCGAGCAACAAGACATTCATATCCACATCCCTGAAGGCGCAGTCCCTAAGGACGGGCCCTCCGCAGGCATCACCCTCGCGACAGCGATTCTCTCCGCATTCACAGAGAAGTCCGTCAGAAAAGACATCGCTATGACAGGTGAAATCACACTCCGAGGCAGAGTACTACCCATCGGCGGCCTAAAAGAGAAAGCACTCGCCGCCTACCGAAACGGTATCTTTGACATCGTCATCCCTATAGACAACGAGAAAGATGAAGTCGACATCCCTACAGAGATTCGTGAAGGCATCCGTTTCCATAAAGTCAACGACATGATGGAGGTCCTTGAACTCGCACTGACTGAACCTATCGTCGAACCTGAAGTGCCTGTAGAAATGTCAGTCGCCTCCCAACCGCCAGTGTAGAGTGGTTATTGGTACGGGCGAGTACGCCCTTTTGGTTATTATAGTGAAACCTAAAAATAAAGAGACACTTTCCTCCCCCGGTAGGTTCGGTTTTTGCGGCGTACACGCCCAGATGCGAAGTGCATCGCGGTGTACTCACCCAAATGCGATCTGCATTCCAACCGAACCTATGCAAAGTGTTCCATTAATTCTAAACTTTACTATAGTTATTGGAAAGAGAACTCTTAACTTATAACCTAAAGCGCAGCGTACCAACAACTAACAACTTTTAAAATGCGATTAGATAAATTCCTACAAGTCAGCCGTCTCGTAAAACGGCGCACAATTGCAAATACCCTCTGTAGCAAAGGCGCAGTGAGTGTCAATGGACATACCGCAAAAGCCGGAAAGATGCTCGCTGTAGGCGACGTAATTCGCATGCCGCATCCAACGGGCATTGAGGATACACCTGAACCAGAATACGAAGTCGTCGAACTCCCCACTGGAAACGTCTCACGGGCGCGCGCTGAAACACTTTATCGTCAGCTAAAACCGAGCGAATAGTTATAAGTTAAGAAGTTATAAGTTAAGAGGTTTTTGATTGCGTTACCAACAACTTATAACCAAAAGGCGTACTCGCCGTACCAAGAACTTTAAATGATTCCCACAGAACACCACATCCAACCCGAAAAGATTGTCTCCAAAACGCACACATCGCGTTCCATAAATAGACGGCGGGTTGGCATCACCATGGGCGATGCCGCCGGTATCGGTCCCGAAATCATCGTCAAGGCACTCACACACAAAAACATATATTCATTCTGCCAGCCAATTGTGATCGGGAGCCCAGCCATCCTTGAACAAGCGTGTCAACTGATACCATCCGTTAGTGAAATTCGTCCGGAAGGCTCAAAACGGACACAGACAAGATTAAAAATTAACAGCATCAAAACACCAGAACAAGCATCGGCAATCTGTGGGACAATTGATGTGCTTGATGTCTCCGCAATAACGCCGGCGGAAATCCGCCCCGGCACCATAGATGCGCGTGCAGGTCTCGCCGCTGTCAAAGCGATTGAAGTCGCGACACATTTCGCGATGTGCGGAGAACTTGACGCTATCACGACTGCACCAATATGCAAAGCAGCCATAAAACGCGCCGGATCCCCGCATCCAGGACACACCGAAATGCTTGCCGCTTTCACGAATACGCCTGACGTCGTCATGATGCTCTGCACACCTGAAGCGTTGCACACAAATATGAATAACGGTGTTAGAGATAAACATGTCGGCTTTGCGGTCTCTTTCGTTACAAATCACATCCCCCTTGCCGATGTACCGAAATCTCTCTCTGTTGAAAGAATCGTGAAAGTTATCCGCATCACGCAACAAGCACTGATGCGCTGCGGTATTTCTGAACCGCGACTTGCCGTTGCCGGACTGAACCCTCACGCAGGTGAAAACGGGATGTTCGGAGACGAAGAAGAACGTTTTATCCGGCCAGCCATCTCACAAGCACAGACACCAAACGCTATAATAGACGGTCCGCTCCCAGCTGACGCACTTTTCGTGAAAGCGAATCACGGACATTGGCACGCCGTCATCGCTATGTATCACGATCAAGGCAATATACCGATAAAACTCCTTGGATTCGGTGAACTGGTAAACGTCACCCTGGGGCTGCCTATAATTCGTACCAGTGTGGACCACGGAACAGCGTTTGACATCGCCGGTAAAGGTATTGCAAGCGAGAGCAGTCTTGTCGCAGCACTAAACAGCGCCACACAACTCGCGATCTTTTAAATTTTCCTTTAACCAACAACTCGACTCCGATACTTTGACTAAGGCACGAGTTGTTGGTTAAGGTTCAATCAGGGTTATAGGGGTCAATATGTCGTCCTCTGTTGTCTTAAGAAACACCCCAGCAAAAACCCTCCACTTCGTTTCGACGACTCGCTTCTAAATAGAAATCATCGCGGAACGTAGTGGAGCGATGCACAGAAACTTAATAGTTAAAAACAGTTAAAAAAACATGAAAAAGACGCTTATTTTTTTCGCCATACTCTTTACGTTTACGACTGCCCCGATGCGAATCGCCATCGGTCAAACACAATCGGAACCACCGTTACAGGCACTTACAATGACGGCGGACACCTTTACCGCACGCTTCGTCTTGCCAGAACTCAAGATACAAACACGATCTCCGGCTACTGACGGTAATTCCGAAGATGGATTCACTGAGATACATTTTGAAGGTGCCGATTCGACACTTGACGTAGGCAAACCGCGGCTACCGATTTACACGCAACGCATCGGGATTCCGACCACCGGAACACCGGTCGTTACAGTTATTCAAGCGCGCTCACAAATTAAAACCGTTGAAAACGTTCGTATCACACCTGACGATCCGATTTTCCCGACACTCGATCCGACAGACCCTCCCCAAACTTTGCAAGGATTCTACCCAACACAACTTGTAGAGGTCACCCCGGGCGGCTTCGTACGAGATCAACGCATCGGGAATTTACAAATCAGCCCCCTCCAATACAACCCCGCAACCAAGCAATTAAAAATCTTTGCTGTTGTGACGTTTCGGGTGCATTTTCCGACCTCTCCAGTAACCGGTGCTATCGGTAATGCTGCATCCATCCCGACTGCCCCTACTTCTTTCAGAAAATCATCACCCGTTTTTGAGCATCTATTCCAAGGCACATTGTGGAACTACAAACAAGCGAAGCCGTGGCGCAAACAACGCCGAACATCTTACGAAGCTACAAACGAAGTCTATGCGCCCGGAGCACCGCCCCTGATAACTGCCAACACACGCCGTTTTAGAATCCCTGTCACCAGAACAGACATGTTTAAGATTACCTATAACAATATCCAGGCGCATGCCAAAATTGAACCAGAAACTGTCGATCTTGACACGATTCGATTGGAGAGCGGTGGGAAAAAGCAAGGTATCTATATTTTTGATGAAAACGGAAACAACACACTCGACCCTGGCGATCAACTCGTCTTCTACGGACGGGCTTTAGCAGACAACAAATTTACCGACGAAAATGTTTACTGGCTCCGATTCGGCTTGCATGGAGAACCCGCTGCAGGTCTTGAAGCATCGCGCATAGAAGTCCGAGACGCGACACCACAAACGCAAAACTCGCCAACACCGAAAGCCTTTTTAACGCGTGAACGCTTTGAAGAAAATAGACATCACGATGTTTTGGAAGCCCACGACATTAAATCCGAACTCGCAGACCACTATTTCGGCGTTACCTTCCGTGGTGGTGACCGAAAAGATATCCCCATCAAGTTACCCATGGCAATACCGAGAGGTACAATTGAGCGATCCGCGAAGCTGCGTATCAAATTCCAAGGCGCATCCTATAAAGCGAATGCCGGACACGAAGCACGTATCATTTTCAACAATAATCAACTCGGTAGAAACGAAAAATGGAGACGGCAAGCCTTCCAAATCGCAACCCGTGATATTGAGGCAAAACTTGTCCACCACGATGCTACCAATCTTATGCGGATCGAGGCACTCGATAGAAACAAAACACCACCAGGTTCTTACGATTTCTACCTCGACTGGTACGAAATTGACTACTGGCGGACTTTTCAGGCAGACAACAACCGTCTCGAATTTAATACCCATACCGAACCACTCCACCGCGGCCAAGTCCAATACCGCATCGGAAACATCATTGACGAAACAATAGATGTATACCAACTCAATGAGAATGGCATTACGAGCAAACTTACGGGTGGAGCCGTTTCCCCGGCAGGGGTCAAACATCAGATCCGGTTTGAAGATACCGTTAACAATTACAGACGTTATTTCGTAATAGGGCGCACCCGCTATCGAAGCATCAACGCACTCATTCCGACACCACCGACATCGTTGAAAAACCCTGGCAACCAAGTCGATTATATCTTCATCACACACCCGACCTTCGCCGAAAGTATTACCCCACTCGTCGATTTCCGAAGCTCGCAAGGCTTGAAAACCCTCGTCGTTGACATTAACGACATCTACAACGAATTCAGTGACGGTCTCTTCAATCCATTCGCTATCCAAAAGTTTCTGCGGTACGCCTATCACAACTATCAGCAGCCCGCACCTACTTACGTACTTCTCGTCGGCGATGCACACTACGACTACAAAAACGCTACAGTTGAAATCTATCGCCGAGATACCACATTTCCCGGCACCTATAATCTCTATCCGAATTTTGTGCCGACATACCACGGTTGGGCACCCGCAAGCGGCGAAACCTCCATGGACCAGCGCTTTGTTAATATCAGTGGTGATGACCCACTCCCTGATATGCTCATAGGACGACTCTCCGTACAAACCCCTGAAGCACTCACAACTATGATCGAAAAGATCATCAACTACGAGGAAAATCCTAAGATCGGGCTGTGGCAAGGCACGCTAATTCAGGTCGCTGATAACGAGATTGACAACCCATCCGACATCGTTTTTGAGACTTCCCGAGATGAACTCATACAAGAGGTCATACCCGTCGGATATGACACCCACCAAATTTATCTCCGAAAAATTAAAAGTCCTGATAACACACGCAGAACAATCCGTTCCGCAATTAATAAAGGCGCACTCGTCCTCGAATACGCCGGACACGGTGGAAGCCAGACGTGGGCAGATGAGTCCATCTTCAGAATCGAGGATGTCGTCAATTTACGGAACCCATACCTCCCATTTGTCATTACAACGACCTGCCTCAACGGACAATTCGATAAACCACAACAATTCGGAAATTTCTGCCTCAGTGAACAATTTCTACTCGGGAAATACGGCGCAATTGCAACACTTTCAGCCACCCGGTTAACCTACGGTTCAGCAAATGCAGCGTTTGATATCGACCTTTTTGAAGCACTTTTTCGAGTCCCTGAAGTGTCCCCAGAATTAGCAACAAACAGCACCACATTACAACCAACGATAGGACACATTATTGCTGATGCCAAAATCAGTTTTATCACGCGGATCCAGAACGCAAATTGGATACCTGGGACCGAACAATACACACTTTTCGGGGATCCGGCTTCCCGTTTCGCACGTCCGCAACTTGACGTAAAGGTGGAACTCGAACGCACCACACTCAACGATACACACAAGATTGTTATCAAGGCAAATGAAGTCGGAGTCCGCCGAGATTCCGGAGTCGGCGGCGCAGAAGGTCTGACCTTTACGCGCGCATCCGATTTCAGCACCGAGAACCTGACAGCTTTCGCAGCCTTCGCAAATAATTTTGATGACAACCTCCGCAACGACCTCACGCGACAAGCAGGCGGTAGAGTCTGGCAGGGAGAATACGGCACCATTCGGATCGATGTTCCTAATAACGCAATACCGGGCGGCGGATTTGTACGCATCTTTGCACACGACGACACGCGTGCCGCTGTCGGCGGAACCCGATTCTCGATCGACACACCTGTCGTACAAGACATTCGCGAAACACTTGATACCAAAGTCACCGACACCCTTAATATCAGTGCCCTCGTCGTTGATGACAAAGGACCCGGCGGCATACGAGATATAAGCGTTCTATGGGATGATACGGCTACCAATTATGAAGACACAATAACCCCTATGATCCCAGCACGTGTACCACTCGGTGATGTCCCACTCGGCGGACAGTGGTACGAACTCGAAACACCGATCCCGCTACCGAGAAGCGGACGGCAGATACGCTACAGAATTCTCATCACCGACACCAACGGAAACGAGGTCGTCATGCCATCGAAACTCGAACGCTACGTCGTCAGAGTCCCTGACGGACCCAATATCGCTATCGGCACAGATAAAACGGAGCGCACACCGATTCAGTATGTTTTCGATGAAGATCGGAACGGCTACCAACTCGTAGCAGAACTGATCAATAACGGTGAACGGCCTATACTCGCTGATATCGAAATCGTGTTTGCCCAAGGGAACCCCGATGCTGATGGCGATCTCATCGTTGACGAAGGTGCCGATATTATCGGGACAACAACCGTCAAAGCCACAGATTGGGTGGAAGGAACTTATGTCTGGCAACGCGCAACAGCCACCCTCAACCTGAACGTCCCCCTTAAGACAGGCATCCACAGGATTTATGTCCTCGCCGACCCAGAAGACCCCAGTATTGACGATAAAATCGACGGCAATGTTGAAGAGGCGCGCCGCTTTGATAACAAACACCACATCTCTTTGGTCGTCAACGATTTTAACTATAAATCAGAAGAAGAACTACTCGCTTTTAGTTTAGACAGAGTCTTTGACGTCCACTTCCCCGCCGATGCACTTGAAACCAAAACACAAAACGCAGCCGGGATCCCACTTGCCGTTACCTCACAACTGCCCGCGGAACCGAGCCAACCCGATCTCCAATTCGCACCGATTCCCCGCGTCGCCGCACTCAGACGAGGACTCATACGACAAGGTGAAGCCGTCGCCCAATACTACCAACCCGCATTTCGGACAGGGACCACAGCACTCGCGAAACCCGCAACACTTAAATTCCGATTCGATGTCAGTGCTTTGGAAGACATTGTACAGAAAGAGACCGAAATTCCACGGAACAATCCCGTATTCGAATATGAACTAACACAACTCGCAAATCAATTAGCGATCTATGCATGGCAAGAAATCCGTCAGCAAGAGGACGCTGATCCATCAAAAACCTCTGCTCCTGAAAGCCATTTGTCTGCATGGCGACGTTTGCCATCGAAAATCAACTATACGCCTGAAGGCGATTTCCGCCTCGAAAATTACGTCACACCGACACAAATAGAAAATGGCAGCCAACAGAAATTAGAAATCGAGGCAATCAGTATCAATCCGAATCTCACACCCGCAGCAACTTGGGTTATCACTTTCCTTGATGACGATGAATACGAGGTGTTTTTCAAGCGGAAGCAAGACACAACAATCCAAAAAATTGATCGGATTGGACAACTCGATAACCCGTTCCGAGAGGACGTGTTCGGTTTAGAATTATGGATTCCGCGCCAAGAAAACCCGCCCCCTGATGCCAACTATACCTTTGAATTTGGCGATGTTCTGGCTTTTGAAACCGACTATGATACCGAAGGGAACGTTGTTCTGACAGAGATATGGGGCACAAATCGCGGGAACGGAAAGGCAAGGGTGGATACCAGACTCGGACCCAAAGGGGAATTTGAAACAGGCGATTGGTTCATCTTTTTTATCGATGCCAACCACTACGAACTGCGCGACACTTCTAATGAACCCTCATATTTCCCGAACGGGATCAAAGTCCGCGGAAGAGTAAACGAACCTATCTTTCTGACGCACCTCGGATTTGAAGTTTTCGTCGACAGCGGCCCCGAAGACTTTCAATTCGGCGATAAAATTAAATTCAGTACCGCTCGCGTCGCGTCAATCTCAACAGAGGTCACCGAACTCACGCAGTTCGCGCTCATCCGTAGTACCGACACAGAACCGCCTACCTTCAACCTATGGGTAGACGGTCTTCAACCACAGACCGGTAGCGTCATCCCACCGAGACCTGAGATATCTATCGTTCTACAGGATACAAACGGGATTGATACCGAGTTCTTTACCTTTGAACAGCAGAAGGACGATGGACCCTTTGAACCTGTCACCGACTACGAACTCCGCATGCAAGGCGGAATTGAGATCGTACCGATCAACTATCGCCCTATCCTCTTCCCGGGTGAACATACCTTTAACATCAAGGCACAAGATTTCAATGGGAACGCCATCGGGGGCGATGACGGTGTCATTACTTATAGATTCTTTGTCGTTGAAGCACCGGATATCACACCGCCTACCATCGACATCCAAGTTACCACACTCGACACAAGCGCGACAGAAGGAACTTATGACGAAACCCTAACAGACGGAGCCGTTCTCACAGAGCAACCGCACTTCACCATTAACCTCACCGACGATAGCGCACTTGACGAAACCACTTTTCGATTCAATTTCGGAAACCTATATGAGACACCTACACTGTTAGACGCGAGTCGTTACAACGAAACTTTCGATCCTACAACCCCCGCGAACGCCGCTATTACGTACGCGCCCGACCTCGCTAATGGCGAATATCAACTCCAGATTACCGCTGCAGACACCAGTGAAAACGTCGCGGAACTCGCTGTGTCCTTTACACTAAATGAAAAGGTCGCGCTCAGTGAAGTCTTCAATGTCCCGAACCCGATGGTTGACAGAAAGACGTTTTTCACCTACAACCTTACACAGCCCGCGGACAGCGTCACAATCAAAATTTACAGCGTTAATGGCAGACTCCTCCGCACGCTTGTCGATGCCAGCGCGAATCGCGGCACGAACGAAACCGGTTGGGACGGTAGAGATGAAATAGGCATACGGTGCGCCAACGGCGTGTATTTCTACCGCGTCATTGCATTTATGGATAAGAAAAAGATAGAACAGGTAGGTAAACTCGCCATACTACGGTAGGAGCGAGCTCCGCTCGCGATCTTCACACTTTGCTCCGCTCGCGATTTCCATACGCTATTGCAACGGTGATTGACATCCTCTCCAATCTAAAGATTGGAGATTCCTTTTGTTCCTTATAGGAACATTTCCTGGTTTTAAACCAAGACAACAGGGGCTTCCAATCGAAAGCCCAAGGGCGGTGCCATCCGGGTAGAACCCATTTCCGCCAC